>NZ_JAKEVN010000260.1:0-1145 GCF_022398505.1 Pseudoalteromonas sp. Isolate3
ATACAGAAATAATCATTAAACATAAAGTGCTTATAAACCTCATACGTTTTTGATTGATTTCTTGCAGGAGTATCTCGGTTTTTATAGAAACAGCCAGAGTCAATGGCTGCATGTGAATGTCATTTTCAAACTCAATAGTTTTCTGAACATATAATTTTTCAGGAAGATTCATTACATCAAAAAAATCATTGGCATTCATTTGTTGATCGATACTAAATTCTTCAGACCAATAATGAGGGTCGTCCAACTCAAAACTAAAGCGGTACGACTCCTTTGGGTGATAAATAAATTGCTGCTGAGCATTTAAAAGATACACAGATAGCTTTTTAGCAGTATTACTTGTTAACTTATTGATAAGGTCTTCGGCATTATAGTTTAGGATCAAAACAGCAAACGGCTTACCTTCAGTGTCTTTTACAAGTTTAGCAATCCTATATGTGCTAACGTAAGGCTGTTGTAATCGTCCATTTTCACGGTTGTAGTTAATTGGTGATATATAAACTTGACCATCTTCTAGCTCTGCAGCAACTCGCATATAATTACGATGGCCTTTATGCTGTAAGTTCTCTTCACTAATTCTGATAACCTGATCGTTGACATTATCAACACGAACAACTTCTTTGCCATTGTCTGCAATATAAATATATCGCGCCTGCGCTAATTCTTTATCTGTAGTCATAAAACCACTAAAGATTTTTGCGAGGCGGTATTTCCAAGCAGAAATAGGCGTGCCTAAAACCGGATCTACCTGTTTATCATTAGTGGAACGCATTATAGCGAGTACTGGTGGGGTGGAATCTAAGAAATTAAGGGCTGAAACATTCTCTCTTAGACTTGTTTTAAACACACTTTGTTTTCTATCTAGTTCTCGCTGCATCTGTTCAAGTGCGCGGCTAAATACCTCTTCTCGAAGATCATATTCATATTTTACTGTAACAATACTGCCCAATATCAAGAGTATACAAATTGCTAGTATTGGTAGTTTATTACGTTGGAAGAAATGCGCTGAATGTCCAGAATCCATTGAATCGAAAGCCTTCATTGCTACTCTGCTTTAGAGTATAGGAGAGAATGATAACTAAAGTGGAGTATACAGAAAAAAATTTAGTTAATAAGGATTAGTAAGGAGTTAGCCTGTTCTATAT
>NZ_JAKEVN010000261.1:0-1134 GCF_022398505.1 Pseudoalteromonas sp. Isolate3
TTTTAATTCTAAAGAGGAAACTCAACTCTATTTCTAAAGAATAAATTTAAAAAAGACACCCAACTTAATATTTCTCACTTCTCAAAATTATGACTAAACTTAAAATGTTCAACTCATGGAGGAGAAGAGCATGGCAACACCACGGAAGAACTTAATTAGCCTTTCAAACACGCCTTATTACCACTGTATTTCACGTTGCGTTCGCCGCGCTTATTTATGTGGAAAAGACCCACTTACTGGTCGCTCTTATGAGCACCGGCGCGATTGGGTTGAAACGAAATTACTTCAGCTTGGCAATATATTTTGTATTGATATTTGTGCTTATGCTGTTATGAGCAATCATACTCATTTGGTACTCCATGTTAATTTAAAAAAATCTAAGCGATTAAATAATAAAGCTATTCTTATAAGATGGCACAAGTTGTTTAAAAGCTCTTTTTTATGTCAACGGTATTTAAGTGGTGAATTACTTACACAGGCGGAGCTCGCAGCTTTAAATGCTCGAATTAATATTTATCGAGAAAGGCTAAGTAGTATTAGTTGGTTTATGCGAGTTCTTAATGAAGGTATTGCTCGAAAGGCCAACAAAGAAGATGGCTGCAAAGGGCGATTTTGGGAAGGCCGTTTCAAATCACAAGCTTTGCTAGATGAAGCTGCGCTTGCTGCTTGTCTTGCTTATGTTGACTTAAACCCGATTAGAGCCAAAGCAGCTGATTTACCAGAAAAGTCCGACTACACAAGTATTAAAATGCGAATTCAATCATCTGAAACAGGTAAGCAACCGAAAGCACTCATGCGCTTTGCTGGTGAGCAACATAAACGTACACCTAAAGGTCTGCCATTTGACCTAAAAACATACCTGCAACTCGTTGATTGGACTGGCCGCTCTATACGAAATAATAAACCAGGTAAAATACCTGATGAAGCGGCCCCAATTATAGAAAGGTTAAATATAAGTGCTAGCAACTGGCTTTCACTCACGACCTCATTTACACGTTCATTTAAAAATGCAGCTGGTAAAGAGCAAGCAATTACAGCTCATGCAATACACATGCAAAGAAAACGAAGAAGCTCAATAGCTAATAGCCAAGCTTTGTTTTGCTAAATTCTAAAACTATACAATCACTTCTTTTA
>NZ_JAKEVN010000262.1:0-1134 GCF_022398505.1 Pseudoalteromonas sp. Isolate3
ACATTCACGCCATAAAGGATGAGTTGTCAGTGGGAAGACGGCAAGTAACTAGTATTGTTTTATTACAAGGTTACTTAAATTGAAAAAAGTTGAATCCAATCAATTAAAAAAAGGTATGCAAGTTAGGGTCAATAAACATTGGCTTAAAACGCCTTTTTTAACAAGTAAAGTAAAAATAAAATCAGAACAAGATAAATACAAACTCAAGCAATTTGAGGGGGCTTTATATGTTTCTGAAGAAAAATCCATCACTGAGTTAGGTAAAGGTTTATCTATCCTAAAAGTTGCAGTCGAAGACTGTAAACAATCACAAGTATTAGACAATAAGTCAATAACTAAAGCTGTAGCGAATATTGTTTTATTTGTTTTAAACGATGCTAGTCAGCTTGGGGTTATTTATGAAAAAATTAGTGAAGACTCTCAAACGTTTAGAGAGTCAGTGAGATTATTAGTATTAATAGCTTTGTTCTCTAAAGAAATTCGATTAAGAAAAGATAAACTCATTCCATTTGCAAAGTCAGCCTTTTTAAAAGACATTGGTATGTCTTTAATTAATTTCGATTATAAACATGAGAAACAGTTATCAGCTAAAGGGCTCAAAAGCATTCATGAGCACGTTGAACTCGGTTGTAAAGCTTTAATCTCTCAAGGTGTAGAGCAGAATGTAATTAAAATTATTAAGTGTCATCATGAAAACTGTGATGGCTCAGGTTACCCTTATGGCTTAATAAAGTCTGAAATCCCACTTGAAGCACGTATAATCCGTATTATTGACACATATGTTGCCTTAACATCTAAGCGTCATTATCGAGAAGAGTTTTCTAGAGTAAACGCAATTGAGACAATTTACCACTCTGCGCAAATTGGAAAGTTTGATCATATTCTAACTGCAAAGTTTATAAACTTCATTCGGCTGTATCCGAAAGGAATTCAAGTTGAACTGCGAGATAAGTCACATGTTTTTATTAATGAAGACTTAAATAATGGCAAAGTGAAAGTCGGTAAAAATATACCTCCGGTTCAGTCAGTTGTTGATAAGGTAAGTATAGCTAAATGCCTTTGGTTTTTATAAGTACTTAATTTCCTCCTCTTTTTAAATTTCATAGAAGTTAATAACCTACATTCTCTATAAAG
>NZ_JAKEVN010000263.1:0-1097 GCF_022398505.1 Pseudoalteromonas sp. Isolate3
GAAATTACTTGGTTTTTTACTAAAGGTGATCAGATTTAAAATTTTTGGTATAGTGTCATAGGATATTTCAGTAGCAGGAATACTATTAAAACTGTTAATGTATTTTTCATAATGTCCTTGCCAGTATTTAAATGGTTGAACTACGAATAATTTTGATTTGTTATCTAACACTTTTATTCCCTAATCAACTTTACTAATTTTTTTGCTAAGAAAACCCATGAAAAATCAATCTTAATTTTTGATTGAACTTCTGCCGGTACCTTATAAGAAAGATCTTCATTTTTTAAAACAAAGCCAAGAATTGCTTTTGATAATGCAACCTCATCACTATGTTCTACACTCGTTATACTTTTGTGATCGTCAAAAAGGCCATCAATAGCCTCTCCCTTTAAGTGTATTACTGGGCAACCTTGTGATAAAGCTTCCAAGTAAACTAACCCAAATGTCTCATTTATTGATGGGAGGGCCATGACCGCAGATTGAGAGTATAATTTAGCTAATTGTAATTTTGAATCAGAATACTCTATAACCTCAACCCAATCTGGAATAGAGTTAACGCCGCAAATATCTTTAAATTTCTCAACACTCCCCCCTAAAGCAATAAATTTAAGTTCATGTTCATGCTTTTTTAAATTAACTATAGTTTCATATAACTTATTAATCTGTTTATTAAAACAAAACCTTCCGACAAAAAGTACTGTCTTACTGGGCTCTTTTTTAAAATGTTGCTGAAACCAAAAAGAATCAATTCCATTTGATACAACTTCACATTTTGATAACTGAAAGATTTTAGAGTACTTACTTATCACTTTATTTCTGTATGAGGGACTAATAAAGATAACTTTATCTGAAAAATCAACAACCATCTTAAGAAGCCAACGATAATAGAATAGTTTTGGTAGAAAGATACTTAAATCTGCACTTCTTACTGTAACAACTAACTTTTTATTAAAAATTCGAGCAAGCAAGAAACCAGCAACACCATCTGACCACAAAGTATGGCAGTAGATAACATTACATTCTCTAATTTCTTTCCTATAACAAGATAATAACCAAAAGAAAACTGTTAATACTTTCAACATAGGAAAGTATTTAAG
>NZ_JAKEVN010000264.1:0-1020 GCF_022398505.1 Pseudoalteromonas sp. Isolate3
ATATAAAAATATATCACCATCACAAATAGAAGAAGTTTTAAAGAAAACCCCTAATCAATTGAGGCACTTGTTGCCCCATAAAAATTTGGTGGATAAATATAAACTTGTTCTCTGTGAGTTTTTAAAAAATGACCAGCATAGTGCAGAGATCCTCCTTTCTATATATGAAGTCGAAAATAGTTTTAATAAAAAGAAGTTGTATCTACCTAGTTGTTTAACTATTCAAGATAAAGAAAGCATAATTGCTTCGTACATCGACTCCGAGCATTGCAATACTAACTACCTGCCAATAATACAAAATGCTAAAAAACATAATGACTTCCGAATCTCAGATAAAACTAAATTAGCAGCTAAGAGAAAATACCAACAGTCTATTAAAGATTTTTTCGATAGTGGTACTAGTTCATCATTTGAATACGGGGTAGCTATCAGTTATCCCGAAAATTCTTCTAAAATTAAACATGCTTGGTATGAGCAGGGTACAGTCCATTACGAATTTAGCTTAGATTACATTAAAGAAAATAATCACCCATATATTCTGTACAGAAACTTCAAGACACTTTTTGAGTACGTGGATGAACAGAATATTGTAGCTCTAACCAGCAAAGAAAATCAGCTTGGAGTTTTTGAAAGAACTTTAGGTGTTAGATCAAGAACTGAATACATTTTTGGTGTAGCGTTCACACAAATAGAAATGGCATCTATGGGACAAATTTACACATATTCCAACGTACTAAAAGGGCTAGGGTATTCATTAGAAGATATTCTAAAAACAGTTTTCACTAATACTTTACCGGAATTATTTGACTTACCTAGTAACGCCGATTTTACAATTCCTACTCAAAATGCTTCTGCTTTAGAGAAAATAAGAACAATCGCGCCTGAGTTCGAGTCGATATTGAAGCAATACAAATTATTTGTAGAAAATGGACATATTGATTTTGAACTTCTACAAATGTCATCGGGCCCTACAGCTATCAAAGACATTCCAAGCTTAAATAGCAATAAGTACATATATAT
>NZ_JAKEVN010000265.1:0-977 GCF_022398505.1 Pseudoalteromonas sp. Isolate3
TATTTAACTTGTTTTGCCATAAATAATATCTTAATGTTTCTTGCTAATTAAATCTCGAAATCCACCACCCACTAAATTAGGCTGCTTTGTGTAGTTCATCGAATATCGCTTCTGATTGCTTACAAGATATTCATTATCGTTGCCTTGCATTGAGCCCCCGTTCTAAGTGAGCAATTTAATTACCTGTAATACTGTTCAGAGATCTAGCAATATTATGAAACCAGTTAGTTATGTTAATTTAATAGCAAATGACACAAATGCTTTTAAGAATGAGGTACAGCGACCATTAGTATGTCAATATAAATGTGTACGCGCCCTTTGAATGGAATAAGTTTAGTGATATGCCAATAAAACTTTACCTTTAGTAAATCCGTTTTGGTTTATGTAAAAATAAGTTTTGTTCAAGTAATACGCCTACAAGTGCTCTTGATAACACTTAGCCTTTTGGTAAAGGTTGTTTAGGTCGCGCAACAACGGAAACTGAGAACTATGACTCAAAATAATGTGATGAAATTAGAAAAGATGATAGTTGTGTCGAAAGTTGCATTAACTCTGAGATTAAAGCTGAGAGACCTTGGTATTCGATAGTTCCAAATGGTACCGATTGTCAAGAGTACAGTGATAGTTTAGCTAATAAATGTTTTAGATTATGTCAGGTGAAATAGTATGCGTCTAAAGAAAATTCAGATCTGTAAACTTGTATGGGTAAGTTGTTTTACTTTAGTTGCTTTTCCTTTTTTGGGGGCGGTGCAAAATGTCACACAAACCTATGAACAAGGACTGTTTATACTAGTTTTACTTGGACTTTTAAGCTTTCCATTAGGCCCGCTTTTATTGTATTTTGTTACAACTTTACAAATTATTGAATATCAAAATAGCTTTGTTTTAGAACTAATTGTTATCAGTGTTAGTTGCTTTATAGGTGGTTATGCTCAATGGTTTATAATTTTACCTAGGATTATTAATAAATATTGGAA
>NZ_JAKEVN010000266.1:0-967 GCF_022398505.1 Pseudoalteromonas sp. Isolate3
CCTTTACTAATATTCATATAAATAACGACAATTTTCAGAAATTTCTCGCCTTGTAGGAGGTACTTTCTTCAGCTAATGTTTAATTAAATACTCCTAAGCAATCAAAAGCTAACTAAACATTAATTTGCTCAACATTTTCCTATGTTGGCATTCCATTATTTAAAAGTAATAATCAGGAACACAAATTACTTGTTATCATTTAGCGGTAGTTATTGACGTGAATATGGATTTTCTAATTAATAAAAACGCGGATGATTCTGTATCATCTGTTTTAATTCATCCTTACTGTGTTGCAAGCGATGATAAAACTCTACTACTCAATTACGACTCTTTAGACACTTTGACTAATCGTGAATTAATAAGTGAGTTTATGAAATCTCATGGATATCATCATCTAGTTATTTTTAACATGCCCCATAGAGCTGACGTTCTATCTCTTAAAGACTGGCCAAAATTGAAAGGGCTATTTTATAAAAACACCAAAACAGATATTTTTGAACAAGGACTGCAAGAAATTAAAAAGGGTTCGCTGTGGTTTCCAAGAACAGTCAGTGATAAATGGATGAGAGAAATGCTGGAAACTGAGCAAAAAAATCAAATCCGATCAAATAACTTAACGTTTAAAGAATCTAAAGTACTTCATTTGCTCTCCTCTGGCGCAACATGCCATCAAATAGCTGATACGTTGTTCATAAGTGAAGCAACTGTTCGAGTTCACCTGCACAAGATATACCAAAAGATTAATGTTAAAAATAAACAAAAAGCTCTGCAGTGGTGCAAGAGAAATATTAATAAGATCAATAAACTTGCAGGCTAATCTGCAGGCGAATTGTACCCCTGTACTGCCGATGAACCACCTTCAACATCCTGACCATTTTAATTAGATGGTAACTGGCACTTAAGCTATGACTGGGTAATTAATTTTCAAAATCAATATTAACTCGCTAACACAGGTAATAATTAACTT
>NZ_JAKEVN010000267.1:0-947 GCF_022398505.1 Pseudoalteromonas sp. Isolate3
ACTTTACATAACAACAGTAAGGTCTCAAACGTTACACTATAGTTAACTTTAAAATGCTCTATCTTTAATAACCTCTTAGCAAAGCTAAGATAATTATAAGAGGAGCTATAAGCCGCCGAGTCAAACGCTTTTTTTGCGGCTAAATAATTAATTTCAATAACTTGCTTTATTTCAAGAGGATTACATATAAGCTCTATTGCTTTATTAAATTGGTTTGCTAGATCAAATAAGCTTTTATCTAGAATGTTATTGTTAAGTGCATACTGATAAAGCAGTCTGGCAATATTAATATGAACTTGCTGACGCTCATTTTCAGGGATGAGTGAGTAGGCGGCTTGCTGCACACGGTCATGTAAAAATTTTAATTGCACATTTTCATTAACGGCCACTTGTGAAGGAATGACATGTGAAATAGATTGCGGAGTTAATATAAGTTCTCTATCAATAGCAGGGATCAAATTATTAATTATCTGCTTGGCTGTGTATTGATTATCAGAAAGCGCTACCAACATATTAGTGTCGAATGTATTACTAACACTTGCAGCATACTTAAGTAAATCACAGGCATGATCTGGTAGCTCATTAATTTTACCTGCCATAAAATCAACAACATTATCGGTGATGTTTTCTGCCAAAATAGTTTCTTTATCCCAGCACCAACAATCTTTTTCTAGGTTGTGATATAGCAGACCTTTCTCATACAACTCTGTCGTAAATTGTAAAACAAAAAAGGGGTTTCCTAATGTCTTCTTGAATATGAGTTCACTTAAAGGAAGACATTCTATTTCAGGGGTATTTATTGTGTCACTGATTAGAGTATTTATTACATCTTGTGGTAAGTTATTCAAAAAAGCCTGGTTTACAGGTACATTTTTATCTTTAATTTCGGTAATGAATTTAGTGAATGGGTGTTGGTAATCAACCTCATTATCTCGAAATGCTTGTAT
>NZ_JAKEVN010000268.1:0-883 GCF_022398505.1 Pseudoalteromonas sp. Isolate3
TCGCTAGTAATCGCATATCAGAATGATGCGGTGAATACGTTCCCGGGCCTTGTACACACCGCCCGTCACACCATGGGAGTGGGTTGCTCCAGAAGTGGATAGTCTAACCTTCGGGAGGACGTTCACCACGGAGTGATTCATGACTGGGGTGAAGTCGTAACAAGGTAGCCCTAGGGGAACCTGGGGCTGGATCACCTCCTTATACGATTTAGAACTTATTTGTTCGTAGTGTCCACACAGATGATTGTTGATTGTAAAGAGAACAACACTTATTGTTTGGGTCTGTAGCTCAGTTGGTTAGAGCGCACCCCTGATAAGGGTGAGGTCGGTAGTTCAAATCTACTCAGACCCACCACTTCTTTGAAGTGGAAACTAAACAGTAAGTACCAGCATATGTGGGGCTATAGCTCAGCTGGGAGAGCGCCTGCCTTGCACGCAGGAGGTCAGCAGTTCGATCCTGCTTAGCTCCACCACTTTTACTCCTTAAAAATAAACATTCTTAATCAGGTAATAAACTGCTTGAGAATAGAGTGTGTTTAATTTTGAGAAGTTTATTCTCTTGCTCTTTAAAAATTTGGAAAGCTGATATTAAAATTCTTATAGATATTCGTATCTATAAAGAGTTTTCAAAAGTAAAAATATGCCATTAATCGAAAGATTAATTGGTATCTACTTTAGTATTCTCATCATTATTTGATGAATTAACTTCTGGCGAAGTTAACAGCTGTCACTAACAAAGACCCGTTTGGGTTGTATGGTTAAGTGACTAAGCGTACACGGTGGATGCCTTGGCAGTTGGAGGCGATGAAGGACGTATTAACTTGCGATAAGCCTAGTCAAGCTAGTAAAAAGCGCTTGAGACTAGGATTTCCGAATGGGGAAA
>NZ_JAKEVN010000269.1:0-833 GCF_022398505.1 Pseudoalteromonas sp. Isolate3
AAATTTCTACTAACTAATCCGCCTTATAAAAATAAAAAGCGACATAGCTAATTTAAAGCATGTCGCTTTTTCTATGCCATTTTACCTTCACAAAAATGACTGCTTTTTGAGCTAAAACCCCTTTGTAGCCCTTTGTTTGTATGGTTATTGTACTAATTTGAAAATAAGCAAAAAAACCTGCAAAAAGTGCTTGCGTTAATTCTTCGCATCCCTATAATGCGCATCCACTGACACGGCGGGCAGCAACGAAAGACGCTGAACAACGTAGCAGAGAGTTAAGTGAAACTTCGGTTTCAAATTATCGAAAGAAAGTTTGAAATTAAGTGTTGACTCGAAAAATTAAGGATGTATTATACGCATCCCTAGCGACAACGTCGCAACGTTCTTTAACAATATAAAGCAATCATCTGTGTGGGCACTCGTACAGATTGAGTTCTAACAGCCGATTCTAGTTCGCTAGATGACGCAAACAAATTTAGAGTATCAATTGAACTGAGTGACCAACGGAAACAAGTTTACTTGTTTCAGCACAGTCAATTCGATTCGAAAGAATCAAAATTCAGAATTCATTGAGCATGTCCTTAGGGACAGAAAAAACTTTTAATTGAAGAGTTTGATCATGGCTCAGATTGAACGCTGGCGGCAGGCCTAACACATGCAAGTCGAGCGGAAACGAAGAGGTGCTTGCACCTCTGGCGTCGAGCGGCGGACGGGTGAGTAATGCTTGGGAATATGCCTTATGGTGGGGGACAACAGTTGGAAACGACTGCTAATACCGCATGATGTCTACGGACCAAAGTGGGGGACCTTCGGGCCTCACGCCATAAGATTAG
>NZ_JAKEVN010000027.1:0-38821 GCF_022398505.1 Pseudoalteromonas sp. Isolate3
ATTTATATAAGATTCCCGCAAATTCAGATGCATCACTTTCAGAAATTCTTGCTTATTGCATGTTACGAACAAATGAACAAGGTTATTCGCACAATTCCATAAGAAACTTTAGATTGGCTGTTCGAAAAAGACTTCAAAATATGGCGGACGAGGAAAAAATAACTAGAACGCAGCTCGGAACAAAATTGGTAGAAGGTAGATTCAAAGCAAAGAATGAGACTCATTAATCAATATGTTGCGTCCATCTGTTGATCTCACAGTCCAAAAAAAGTGAACATTCAACGCCGTAGTGTAAAAGAGTATCATACTGAATTATTCCACAAACCCAATTACTCAGTTTTAAAAGTTAAAGCCTTGAAAATAAAGCTTTATACTTAAACAAAATGAGCGCAATAGTGGCGGTCAAACAAAGTAATAAAGAGTCATACTAGCAGTTTCCCTGATGTAGCATTTGTTTAATAATGTCTTCGCCTACATGTTTATACTTAACAACTCGGCACAGAAGACGATTACCAATACTTTTGATTTCGACAGGGTAGCCCCCTGTAATTTCATAGAATTTGGATCTCGAGCCTTTTGAGTCAACGCGAAGGATGTTTCTGATGTTCCGTCGATCATGTACGCCCCATTGGCCGGTATGTCCATAATAAAGCTTTGCTCCTTCATTAAGGCTTTGTTCAAAGATTTCCTTGAATTCTGGCAAAACCTCATTATTCGAACAATTAATATTACGCAGAAGCGCATTATCACCATCTTCGTAAGTAAGCCAGGCTTTTGCGGCCACAAGTCGATGATTTCCAATACCGCAGTAAGCTACATTCCCAACGAAATAGACTCGCATTTCTTTTTCAGAGCCCTTCGTTGGAAATTCACGCCCTTGTTCATCCGATTTGAAATAGTCAATGATCTCTTTTCGCAATTCTCCCCAACCTTCGCAATCCAAACCGTAAACAGCCTGGCGCCAATTACTTCCATGAGGATAGAAATCATCCTTAGACAACCCTTTGATAGAAGCGAGTTGGACATCCATATACGATTCATTGATTTTTTTGGAGATATACGTCATGAAATTTCCGTCAACGATGAATTCATCCAGACTGCTTGATTGTGCGTCATTCGCAGCCTTGATTAGTTCTCGCTTGAAAGAATCAATGTTTGAACTGCTGTTGTTGCACGTTAAACATTTTCCAAGAAAAGCAAACAGTGAGTAACCTTTAGCTGTCATTATGCTTTTTCCAGTCCATAAAATCCCCCTATGAACTTTTTTCTAGTTGCTCTTTTAAGCGTCTAATTTGCTTGGTTTGTTTAGGTGCTAAAAACTCACGGTGCCTTTGACTATTTGTCTGCTTAGCAATATTAATAATAGTGTGAGCATTTTCTTGTTGCTGTTTGATTTCTTGTATTTGTTCTTCAGATGCATTTGTTAAATATTCATCAAGTGAGTTTGCTTCTTGTTCTAATTCTGATAATTGCATCAGTTTTCCCATTCAATATTTAATTGATATTTGTCATGACAATAAGCATACAGAAAGAAACATAGTGTATCTAAGTCCTGAAATTTGAACGACTAAATATCGCTTGTTAGTTGCCTTTCTGTAAGCGTTGGATTATGTATTCTTGTAGTGCAACACCTTGTAGTTTTTGTTTGCATCCGTTTATCCTCACCCATGTATTTCCAGATGAGTTGAAAAATAAGCCTATCGAATTTGATTTTGGAACATTTACTTCAACTACATAACCGCTTTCAACGTTGCCAACTCTATGAAAATTCACTTCAATTTGAGTTGGATCTATGGAAGGTTCTATCGTATTAACTTTAGAATTTATCACCTTCTTTATTTGATCTTTTTGAGTTGAATCTAATTTGAGGCTTTTTACTATACCGTTATCACATATCCCCCAAAAAATACTGCCACCGGAACTATTTAAATATGCGACAATGTATTCGTCAACCAAATTTTGTATTGATTTGGTTGGATTATTACCTTTGATTTCTTTGAATTCATGAGTTAAATCTTCTTCTAGTGAGCAATGCTCACCTTCAGAAAAATTGTATTTTCTTACTGAATCAATATGCTCAAGGTCATTAGGCAAAGAATCAAAAAAATTTTTAAGAAGCTTAATTGTTCTAGGAGCCATTTGAACAGCTTTTGACATTTTATTCATTGAGCCGTAATACTCAATCAGTAGTCGCAATTCTTCTGTCGCTCTCGATTTGCCAACTAATTGCCCCCAAGTTTCGATTAACCTGTTTCGTTGTGGGCCACTTAATTGGCCTCCAGGGCGATAAGCTTCATTAATCGCATTAAATGCGCTTTGAAGTTTCCAATTTCTATCTATTAACAAAATCTGTCCTATCAGATTACAAATTGCCTATTATAATTGCGGAATTCGCAAATCATATTTTTGTTTAACATAACAAGCGCTATCAAATGCGTAAATGCTAATTTGGGCTATAGAAGCCCCAATAAGTAACATGTAACTAGCTAAAACTAGGTACATTGGGAAGTTTTCTTTAGTCCCTAGAGCATACCATTCATTTAGGAATGGAATAGCAATATCAGCAATTGGAGCAAAACTACTACCTAAATACCAACTAAGTAACGAAAGTACCGCTGCAATAAATATCGAAAAAGTTTTCGATGGGTATTTTGATAACTTAGATGCAATGGTTCCAATGGAGAATGTGACAATGTTCATAGTCTTTCTTCGCGTTAATTATGATCTTATTAAATAACAGTTGGGGCTAAACTAGAAAATTTCAACTATAGCGAGGGTTTAGGCTATTAAGGAGTCATATGGGGGGCACAAATACATGGCTAAATTTAGCGACGAAGGAACGCAAGCCATGCGATTTAAGCCCAATTACCATAATGGCATTGTTAGTAGTTTTTACTTGTATAAGATAAGTTCCGAATCGGTTGGGTTTAATTTGAGTAATATTTGATCATAAAACTCCATTAGCATAAACATACCAAAACCAATTGCAGCAGTAGGAACAATTTGAAGCCACTCAATTGTTGAAAATTGCTCAGTCATCTTAAGGATAATCATCAGCACAGAAGATAATAAGCAAATCACACTAATGACTTTACCAATGCTCAAAAAAATTCCCCGTAACCATAGTAAAGGATAAAAAAATAGAGCTTTAATAATGTTCATTATGACTAGTTACTCCAATACTTCTAACAATCTAGTATTTATGCAACACGCTGTTTATGTTGCATAATCGGTTGTTGGACTGAGTCGATACCTAATTTGATTGAAGTTTATTACGAAAAACTTCTGGCCATTTCCTGAGTGTTGAGGCGCGTCGAACTAACGTTGATTCAGATAGTCCTGTAGATCTTTCTCTAAGAAAGTCCTCTGCTGTTTCTGGACCCAGCTCTAGAGCAGAATTTACGTTACAGAACTTCATCCAAGCCCAGCCACACCTCGAAGTTTCAAATCTATCCTTTAGAATTTTGTATTGTTCTTCTTCTAAAGTAGCTTCAGATAGTTTCCAACCAATAGGAGTTAACAAACCGTGATTAACAAACCCCATCATTTTAGAGGCTGACATATAATAATTGATTTGTCTCTGGTCAATTCCTTCAGACTCAGCGGTAAAAGGAATACCATGCGATTTATTGTAAATATAAGTAATAATGCGTTCAACATCATTAGCTTGGGGGACTAAACTACTAGGTAACTTCTCTTGATTGTACTCAAAGATTGTTTCCATAGATGCTGAGAGGTCCCTATAGTTTATAGTTTCTACTATATTCCCCGATGGTCCTCTAATTTCAAATTGAAGGTTATGCTCACTTAAACTATTCAATAACTCTTCAACAAGCGATAAATCAACTCCAAGTTCTAACAGATTTTCAAGTTGACCATTTGCTTCTTTGAGTCCAGCGAATAAATTCTTTGCTGCATTCAATGCGATTTCGTTGTGAGACGATTCAAAATTAATTTTATATGATCCTATCTGCGCTGGACCAGGGGTTATGAATATATTACCTGCCAAATCATCAATTGATTCTAATATTTCATTATGTATCTTCTTCCACACTCCAAAAACAGCAGGAATAGCATCCCAAACGATAGGTTTTTTACTTCTGGGTTTACTGATTCTAACTTGATGACTATTTTGGTTATAAAAAAAAGATTCTTCTGGAAATTTATCCACGCAATATTGGTTGTAACCAATTTTCTTTAATGCAAAACCCACTGGAGGTAGAGCTTCTTGATCTAACATTCCTTCTTCAATTTGGCTCACAGATGCAATCTGCGTATGATCGTAAGGAGTATCGACTTGAAATATTTGATTACCTATAAATAAATCTCTAAGTTGTATTAATCCTGACTCTAATCTAGATATCTGTTCTTCAGATATACAAACGTAATACCAAGAATCGTGTGTTTCTGTTTCATCTATCCAAAATGAAAATACAAAACCTAAATTTTCAGTAGCGCAGATAAATGTCCTTGGGACATCATAATGGCTGTAAACATTTACAACCTCAATTTCTCCAAAGGTTTCATTATTTGGTAAATAGTGCATATTATTCTTCTACCGAGAAAACGTTTTCAATGCCAGTGTTCTCTTTTAGCCAAGCATCGAAGTGTGTAACCTGATTTTCTCTAGATACTACACCAAATTCGGGGCTTAAAGTTCCTGCCGCAATTTTTTTATCTCTTTGAGGTTTATGTTCTTCTCTGGCAACTTTGGTTTGAGCTAAATCTCTAAACATAGAAGTACCAAAAAAGTTTGGTTTTGGATTTTGAGGGATACGCTTTAAATACGGTTCTCTATAATAACCACAAAAATCTTGAGCATTAGGAGGATCGTTACGTACAAGACGATATGCATTCCCATTAGCAGGGGTTGCAGATTCTGGTGGCACACCAACCGGAAAATCTTCAGGATAAATCAAGTTCCTTTCAGTCATAAAAATCTCCTTATTTTTTACTACTTAAATAGTCGTTTTCTGGTTACTTGAAAGGCCTCGTCACACAAATCATTACCTAAAAAGTGTCTATCAAGATTTAATGCTGCTTCACCAGTAGACCCTGAACCCATAAATGGATCACAAACAACTTGGGACGCAATAGTACTTTGTTTTACTAAAATTTCCAATAGTTCTACAGGTTTTTCAGTTGGATAGCCTCGATGAACACGCTTAACTGTTAAAATATCGGGAATAGATAAATCATTGAGCTTTCGTTTCCCTTTTTCAAAAAACAATATGAACTCATATCTAGCTCGATAATGATACCCCATACCTATAGCCATTTTATCCCAAACCAACGGTTTCCAAAATTTAAAACCTACCGACTCTGCAATAGGTTTTGCAAAAAAAGCTGTTTCTTGGTCACAAAACAAATAAAAGTGTGAATTATTTTTGAGTACTCGATAAATCTCTAAGAACAATTCTTCAAATCTACTATTAGGAAAAATTTGAAACCATTTATTACTAGAAGCTTTACTGTTTTTTAGCCTTGTCGTGGTCCCTATTTTTCGGTGCTTTTCTAAAGACTCATAAGGAGGGTCAGTTATAAATAGATCAACGGAATTATCTTCCAGATTTTTCAGCCACTCAATGGCATCAAAATTATTCAGCGAGCAGTCAAGGGATTTTCCTTCACCACTATTTTTATTTTGTTGTGTACTGGATTTAGGTTCAATATGCTTAGAGCTCGTCGGCTCAGTTACTAGATCACTTCCTCCTTCATCAAGCATTTTCGCTTTCCCTTATCACTCATCGTTTATATGTATAAATGTACATATAATTTTGACATGTTTGTTGACTTTTGTCATATTTAATTCTGCCGATGAGAACTAAATCAAAAAGGATATAACGTGTCACACACCATTTAATTAAACAGCTATCATCTCGTCGTTTCTTTTTACCCCTTGCCAATACCCACGCCACCATAATGAGTTTTTAACAAACAAAGACTTTCTTAAAATACCTAAAAATCGTTCTGACTCTGTTTCTCTTCTTCCATCTTCACGCCATGCCATCTCGTTCATGTAATCGAGCATATACCTAGCCATCATTCGATGAAAAACACCGTATTCACTCCTTCTCGGCCTACTGAAGAAAGACTCAGCCTGATTATTATTTATTCCATCAACGGTTGAGTATTCTTTTGAGTGCTCTACAGTTTCATGATCAAAATATCCTGAAAATAAATTATATGCAGGACATTCATCGGTTCTTACTGAGGCTCCTTTTTCGATATAATGTTCTTTTATGAAATTAGCCACTTTGTGGTCTTCTGCTTTCGATATGAATATTCGAGTTCGAACACCACCAAATCCAGGTTGCACCTGACGGACAACAATGGGAATTCTTCGATTTCTCTTTTTTCTTTCATAGTTTGCTCTCGACATTCGACTACGTTTTGCACCTTGGCTTTTTCCTAACTTAATTTTCGCAGCAATGTCCTCAGGCTTGGCTATATTTCTATATTGACCGCTACGTGGCTTTCCTCCGAAGTGCCCACCATCAACATGAACTTCACCAGTCATAAGAGAGTCATCTTCAGTTCTAATAATTGCTTCTCGTAATTTGTGGCAAAATACCCAAGCGGTTTTGTATGAAACACCTATTTTTCTTGATAGTGATGAAGCTGATATAGCATTTGGACTTGATGTAAAAAGGAATATCATCAGTAATATTTTTTTAAATGGCAGCTTTCTATCTGCCCACACTGTTTTAGTTGTAACACTAAAACACAGGTCACAATGCTTACACTTCCATTGTTTCCTATTCTTTCTAAAGTAATGATTGTCTATCACACCGCATCTAGAGCAACATTGCTCTGTTTTACTTCCCCACCTTGTTTCACAGAAAAGTTCAAAAGCTTCGCTTTCTGACATTTCAGCGATGTCGATTAAATTTAAATCTTTAACGGCACTAGACAATAACCAGTGTTGTCCCATAAAACCCCTTGCTTTTTTTGGGGCGAGTCAATTCCCGCCAACGAAGCTAGCGTTTAAAACTTCAAATAAAAATCAGTTGGATGAGGCAAAAAGAGTTCGTACAGATGTCTTAATTGAAACGTCTGTATTGACAACTCTCATTGAAACGGACAAAATTAGGGGTATCAAAGGGCTTCGTAATTCTTTGATAAACCGTCAAGGCCAGATGTTCCAGCATCTGGCTTTTGTCTTTCTAGCCCCTAGTAAAAATAAATAGCTAGTTCATATTTACGACTCCTTTAATCTTTGTTTAGCCATCCACTGGGCTATATCTCTTACCAGTGCAAACTTTCCTCTGCGATTATCGATTTTAAAAACGTTAATCGGACACGTTCCTCTACCAATAGCCTGTCGAAAAGCATCAAGTGAGCTATAACCAAGAGCTTCACTGAGCGTTTTACCTGAAATCATAGGTGTGCCATAGACGGATAACATTTGCTTTTCTAACTTTTCAGCAAGTTCAATCTCTTCATTATTTGGAGCTAAGTATTTCACATATAACCCTATGCAGTTATGGCGTTTTAACCGTGACAAAGGCAGACAATAACCTATTTTTACAGTTGAAAGTTACGGCTATAAATTGAAAATAACTACCGCAACTAATTAATTAGAAAAACTAAATGTTAATATTTTTCAATACATTGCGTTTGATAGAAAAATTATACATAGAAAATGTAGAATTTTTAGTGGGATAAAATTTGTTCAATTTTGACGAGTATAAGCGCCTACTAAGGCCTGTCCAAGAGCTGATAACGCAATATTGGGTATCTAGTATCAAGCATCGGTTATGTGTAGAGACTGCATATAAAATAGAGAAAGAGTTGCTGCGTTTAGAAGGTAATTTATCTGATGGTTGGTGGTCAAAAGCATCGGGCTACTGGAAAAGCATGGAAAAAGGAGGACCCGCATTACGAATACCTAAAGTGAATAGAGTTAATAATGCATTACCAGGAACAATAAACTGCTTTTATCTGCCTTTATGGCACTTGATTGGCTCTAAAAAAATAGGCTTACCCCTTATTGATCGTGTTTTATGTTTAATTTCACCTGAAGTAACAAAATATATAGACAAACACGATTCAGTAGGTGGTTTTATTCATCATAGAGAATTTCCTACTTGGAGCAAGATTCGGAAGGTGAGTTCTCATAAATCAATCGACGCAATTACGTGTTTAATAGCTATTCATCTTCGCGGTAGAATTATGGGAAATCCTGATACATCCTGTGACTTAGTTTCAAATATTTATTTTGAAGTATTTAGTGAAGAATCTTTCGATATTATTAAATATCCTCTTTATGAATATCTTTACAGAGTTAAAATTGTTGGTGAACACTTTTGAGTTTTTGATGTATCTAGCTCTAGAGTTTCGCTCTTGCCTTACATGGACTGGATATGAGTAATTCTAATAAACTTGTTTTTATTGATGAGAGTGGGTATACGGGAGCAGATTTATTAAATGCCGAACAACCAATTCAAGCAGCTTCTGCTGTATTTATTAGTGATACCGAAGCTGAGTTACTAATAAGAAAGCATTTTCCTCGTCTTCAATCACCTGAGTTAAAGCATAAAGATTTAGTTCGAAGACCTAACAATTGGAATCGGCTGTTATCTCTACAGAATGATTTACTAAAAAATCACTTATGCATTACATATGTTTGCGATAAAAAGTTCTTGCTCATCTTAATGTTCTTAGATTCTGCAGTTGAGCCATTCTACTACGAAAAAGGATTCAATTTTTACGAAGATGGCCAAAATTACGCGTTAGCATCTTTATTATTTTTTACAGGTGATGCTTTATTGGGGGCTAATCAATTCACAGAAATTCTCAACTTATTTCAGTTAGCGGTAAAAGCTAAAACACAAACATCTATTCAAGCTTTGATAGATAAGGTCTGTGCATCCAACTGGCAAGAATTTCCAGAAGTATTTGGCCCATTGGCTACACAAAATCAGTCCTGTATTGACGCAATAATTGATCAACGAGTTTCTACAGACATAGCCCATGTTGTATTAATGTCTTTAATAAATCGATTAGAAGCAGAGCTAAACCACGGCTATAGAATCGTTCATGACCAGTCTGAAAACCTTAAACAATACGATCATATACTATACAAAATGATTAACCACTCTCAGCACATTGAATTTTTTCAAAGTAAGCTAGCGTCAATAAAATTTCCTTTAAAGTTAGAAAGTGTTTCACAGATAGATTCTAGAATGTCCCCTGGTGTTCAGCTTGCAGATATCCTAGCTGGTGCTGCAGTTGATGCTATGAAAAGTTTACAAGGGCTAAAGTCAAATGAGTACAGTAGTAGTATTTTTAAACAATATAGTGAGCCTCAACTAATACACTTACTGCCAAAAATTAATTTTGAAGAACAAAAAGAATTTCGTAAGGGAACTGAGGCTAGTAAGTCGATCGATTATATTGCTCAATTATTTAAATAACGTGCAAAGTTTAATTACAACGAATTAACAGTCAACCAGTAGGAAAATAGAATGCTTTCCTACTGGTTGATACTTATTGTGCAACAGCTACATAATAGCGATATCTAAAGCGCTTATTTTGTGTAAGCGCGTGGCATCGCTGAGTCAGTTGTATAACGATCGCGTAGTTTATCTTGACGCGCTTCTGTTGAAACCTCTTCACCGTTGATCCACATTTTGCTTACGTGTGAGTTAAGCTCAAATGGATCTGCCGACCACATAACTAGATTTGCACGTTTACCTTTAGCAATTGCGCCTGAGTTTAAACCAAAAACATCAGCAATGTTGCTGGTTACTGCACTAAGTGCTCCTTGTTGGCTCATACCATAAGACACTGCATTACCCGCATCAAAACGTAATTGGTAAACATTATGGCTTGAGTCACCGGCAACACCAATAATGACTTTTACACCCGCTTTTTCAAGCTTACCTGCGTTAGCAAGGTTTGCATGTAATGAATCAAAGCTACCCGGTAAGTTTGCCATTGAGCTAATAATCACAGGTACATCAGCTTTTGCTAGCGTATCAGCAACCACGACAGCATCGTCACCACCATGAATCACTAAGTTAATGCCATAGTTTTCTTTTAATTTAACAAGCTCATAAATGTCGGATGCACGCTGAACACTCGCAATCAGAGGCATATCACCAGCAAGTACAGATGCTAGGACTTTTTGCTCTGTTGATGGCTCTTTTTTGTCATCTTTTTTAGCTGACTTTTCGCCTTCAAGCTTGTCGATAAGTGTTTTCATCGACATAGCACGTGAGCCTTTACTCTTTTCACCTAAGTGAACAACAAGCGCAACTTGCTTTTTATTTACGCTTTCAAAGCTACCTGATAGATCAACAACAGATGCAAGACCGGCAAAGATACTGTCACCACCGTTTGGTACAATTACATCTTGAGTAATACCGCCTTTGCGTGCATAAGGGATCAAGCTACTGCGTGGGTTGAACGCAAGGCTTGGGTCAAAATCGATACCTGCTTTGTCGTCACCACCATCACGTGAACCTGCAACAGCCCCCACTTCTACTAGACCTAATTGGTTCATAGTGCCGATAAAGCCAGCAGTCACGATTTGGCCTTTTGCATCAATGGTTGTATCAGCGTTGATAGATGCCGGGTTAATAGCAACAATTTTGCCATCTTCAATAACAACACTTGCGCCTTCTAACACACCTTGCTCTGTTGAAGTGTGTAGTGTTGCATTTACAATCGCTACAGATGCAGCACTTGCTGTCGCAGAAAATAAGCCAGCAGCAACAAGTGACAGCTTTAATGATTTAGTTAATTTTGTCATCAATGTTACTCCTATTTTTGACCTAGCATGAAATCACTTTGTGCTTGGTATTTATCATCATTACGATCATAAACTTTGGCACCATCGATAAATACTTGCTCTGCTTTAGCATAAACACTGAAAGGATTTTGGCTCCAAATAACCACATCAGCTTGCTTACCTGCCTCAAGTGAACCAGTCTTATCATCAATACCCAGCGATTTAGCCGCGTTTGAGGTGATCCATTTGATTGCGTGTTGCTCAGAGATGTCATAACCAACATCATTCGCGCGGTACATAACTTTACCAGCTTCTTGGTTTAAGCGTTGGATTGTTGTATCTGAGTCTGAGTGAACCACTGCACATGAATTTTTAACTGCATCAACAATTGCTACGTTCTCTTGAACCATGTCGTAGGCTTCCATTTTAAAGCCCCACCAATCTGGCCAAAGTGCTGCACAGTTACCATTTTCAGCTAGTAAATCAGCAATTTTGTATGCTTCAACACCGTGATGGAAAGTACCTGAGTGATAACCGAACTCTTTACCAAGGTCGATCATCATGGCCATTTCTTCTGCTTTATAACAGTGGTTATGAATTAAAATGTCACCTTCTAACACCCCAGCCAGAGTATCTAATTTGATGTCACGGTGAGGTGCTGCAGGGTTTTTACCTGCGGCATAATCACTTTCGTACTTATCCCACTCGCGTTTGTACTCAGTTGCTTCAATCCACGCTGTGCGATAACCCGCCATGTTACCCATACGCGTTGATGGTAAAACGCCTTTACGGCCATAAACACGTTTCGGGTTTTCACCACACGCCATTTTTAAACCATATGGTGCATCAGGGAATTTCATACCTTGCATTGTGTGCGAAGGAATATTCTTAAGTGTTACACCACGACCACCAATTAGGTTAGCTGAGCCAGGTAGAATTTGTAATGACGTAATACCACCTTCACGAGCACGGTTGAAACCAGGATCTTGTGGCCATACTGAATGCTCAACCCATACTTCTGCAGTAACTGGGCTGGTCATTTCGTTGCCGTCTTGGTGAGATGCCACTGATGGGGTTGGGTATGCACCTAAATGTGAGTGCACATCAATAATTCCAGGTGTTACCCATTTGCCTTCTGCATCAATCGTTTTGTCAGCTTGTACAGAAAGGTCTTTACCTACTTGCTGTACTTTGCCATCAACAAAGAAAACATCTGCGTTATCTAAACGTTCACCAGTGCCTGTTAAAACAGTTGCATTAGTGATTAAAGTACTTTGTGATGCAAGTGGCTGATAGGTGCTAGGGTATGGATTTTTATTAATTGAGACTTTTGGATCTTGTGGGCCATTGTCTTGGCAGCCCGCTAAAGCGACACCAAGCGCCATAACCAACAAGGATGGTGCAAATTTTTGCATTCTTACGTTCCTCTTTTTTATTATTAGATTACTTTAACTAATTGTTAACTTTAATGCGACTAAACGAGGCCAGTCACCAATTTTCAAGACGAATAACCAGCCTCACAGGACACTATTTCTTTATGTAGTTGTTATATAGCTGCTCTAACGCACCTTCAGTAGTTAAACTCGGATCTTTGTTGATAAAATGTTTCACAGTCCGAGTTACGAAGTCAGAGTTTTGTTTATGCTGCTTCGCAAAGCTTTTGATTAGAGAATCAGCGTCATTAGCTGCTGTAACCTTTTCGTGCCTATGCCGGTATTGGCTTAAAGCACGATTAAAATCACCATTATAATCCTCAACCACTAGCTTATAAAATTCAGTACGATCTACATTCAAATCATTAATGCAATAATTGAGCGCGTCTTTAAAGTCATAAAAGACTTTGCCTTGCACATCAAATTCAGCACGCTTTTCGCGAATTGTTACGTTGGCATCTTCGGTTGCATAACTATAACCTTGGAATGCAATTCGCTCTGCAGCCTCAGCGCCTAACTTCATACCAGCTTTTATGCTGTGCACAAATTCATCACTCATATCGTGAAGTTCGCTTTCATGCCACATGTGATAAATTCTTAATGCTTTAGCGTATTTTGCTGAAAGTTTCTTTTTTAGTTTTGTAACTCGCCCATCAATGGTCAATACACGCTCGTTATGCAGTAATGCAAAGCATTCATAACAAGTTGGAATTGATATAAATTCAGCCTCTTCGCCCAAATCTATAATGCTTTGCAGCATATGTAGTGGCGGACAAAAATCTCGCTCAGTTGCTTCACAACCACAATAAAAACATTGATTAAAGTGTTTTGATTCAGATGCATAGGCTTGTTGATAATAGCCTGCTAATTTTGTGGTCACTCATGCTCCTTATACTCTGATTTGCCTTTTTAAGAAAAGGTAGAGTTAATACTTAAATGTAACAGCCACGTAAAAATTAAGCCTTTAATACGAGCTAAAACACGTTTTAATAAAATAAATGAAAAAGATTTCAGCCTATTTGTGTCAAAATTCACACTTTAAAATAGCACTTATCAAGCGGTTAGTTTTGCTTGTTCACATCTACATACTTACTTACATCTTGTCGATTTTCATTAACAGCAATTGTTCTTGTTTAGCGTAATACTTTAAACGTGCCCAGCAAACAGGAAGTGTGAAGTATCCATAAAAGCGAGGTTGCACATACTAAACGTAATACGGACAACAACTGGAGAGAAAGATGAATACGTTAACTACAGCACTAGGTACAGCATTAATTTTAGGTTCTTCACTAGCAGCAACTGATGCAAGTGCAGCACAATTTGTCGCCGCAGATGACTCAGTTGGCACGCAAGCCTGTATGGCCATTGCCTCTAACAAACCATTAAACGTATCAAGCACAATGCGCGATCTACGCTTGAGCAAACGCGTAATGACAGAAAAGCTACTTTGCAATGATATGTCGACAGATAAGTTTGCAAGCACTTATGGTTTTCATAACTCAGCAAAATACTTAAATTTTGAAACAGCTACAAAAACAACTATCCAGGATATCGCTAAAGTATCTGATGACACAGTGATTGTTGTTGCTGGTTCAAAATAATGATTAATTCACTGTAGCAGGTCTTTAAAGGCCTGCTACAAGCTTCTTCATTATACTAGCGCAGCGATTAGGCCAAATAAGCCACCAAACACCCCACCCCAAATCACTAACCAACCTAAATGTTCTTTGATCATGGTTTGAATGATATCTTTTACCATTGTTGGCGTAAGCTCATTCAAACGCTCATCAACTAAACGCTCAACTGTACTATGTAAAGAGCCACCAAGATGAGAGTTGGCAAATAGCTTTTCATCAAGAATCATTTTAAATTCGTCGCTTTTTGAAATATCAATCACCGCTGCTTTCATTTTATCAATGAAAGGTTCACGCATTGGCTCTAGCGCATCACGCCCACCGAACATTGAAAGCATACCGCCAAATTGTGAGTTTTCGATGACCTCAATTAAAGAATCATAAGCCGGACTGAGGTTAACTTCACTAATCACAGGCTCTAAATCAATGTTTGGTTTTGCTAAAGCCATCACCTGATCGATTTTCTCTTCAGCGAAGAATTCTGTCATCACCAAGTTGCGGATAGCGACTTTAAAAGAGGCAAACTTTAATGTTATGACCCCTGAGCCATATAAAAATGGTACTTTTTCGAATAGCATGTGTATAGCAAGCCAGTTTGTTACTGCGCCCGATAACGCAAATAAACCAACAGAAAGTACTATTGCTTGTTCAAATAAAAACCCGACTAATACTAATGCAAACGCCACTAAATTAGTAATGAGACTTTTATTCATCTGACCCCTCATAAATACTTCGATAAACTTTAATAATATTAACGCTATGGGTTTGTTAATTCATCGTCTTTTTGCCATAGTTTAACTATATGGTTAAAAGGCGAACAAAATTATGTGGAATTCAGTGAATGAACAGATTAGCCAAGCGATGCATTTTGATTTTAAGCATACCTTTAAACGCCAATTAAAATCGCCAAATAACGACAGATACTTCCAAATTGGTGATGATTTACATCACTTCTTTGTGAAAGTAGCTCATTTGAGTGATCTTGAGCGCTTCGAATGCGAAGCCTTGAACCTTAAGCTTTTAACTCAAGAAAGCCTATTTATGATCCCAGATTGCATAACAACAGGTTGCAACATAGAGTTTTCATTTATGGTGCTTGAATGGTTAGAGCTTGATAAACAGCCTCATAATAATACTAATTGGCATGAAATGGGTGAGTATCTTGCCAATTTGCACCAAAAACATACTCAAGCCATGTTCGGCTTCGATAACGACAACTTTCTTGGCTCAACTCTACAACCTAATCGCTGGCACAAAAAATGGGATGTATTTTTTGCTGAAGAACGAATAGGTTGGCAATTACAGCTATTACAAGAAAAAGGCATAGAGCTTGTCGATCAAGATACCTTTATTGCCTTTGTTAAAGATGCTCTGCATAGCCATGTTGTTGAGCCTTCATTATTACACGGTGATTTTTGGCGCCGGAATATGGGCTTTTATAATAATGTACCTAGTGTGTTTGACCCTGCTTGTTATTATGGTGATCGGGAATGCGATATTGCAACGAGCGAGCTTTATGCCCCACTCCCCGATAGCTTTTATGATGCCTATAACGATATCTACCCACTGCAGGTAGGTTACGAGCATCGTAGAGCTATTTACCAACTATACCCAATGCTCAATAATGCCAACATATTTGCCGGGCACTATCTGACTGAAGCAAAACAACATATTCAGCAGCTACTAAAATAACCGCGAAATCACTGTAAAATGGATGTCATAAACTACTAAACGTGACTATATTTATCTTATAAGGCGTATAAACAAAGATGCTAGCCGTTTGTTGTAGCACTACGCTTATAAACAATTCGGTTAGTGAGTTATACCAATCTGATTAAATCTACATTCATTTTTTATGTTTTAGAGTTTAATTCAGATTGCAATTTAACGAACTCAGGCATGCCTGATTAAGGTAAAAGCTGATGAAAGACCATTACACACAACGGATTTCATGCCCTCATTGTGGTCACCACATTCATGTGGCACTTGATGCTAGCGACGGTGACCAAGACTATTATGAAGATTGCAGTGCATGCTGCAACCCTATCCATTTGAATATGCATATAGATTACGCACACAATAAACTTGAGTTACATGTCGATAGCGATGACGAGCAAATTTTTTAATTTGCTCGTTTTATATATCTATACTTATTTTGCTTGTTGCTCTAGATAATTTTCGACCGTATTAATAATGGTATAAGTTTGCTGATCGACTTCAATATTTAACTTATCGCCTTCGCGATAGTTATCTAGATTGGTAATAGCCAGTGTTTCTGGGATCAAGTGCAGCCAAAAGCCCAGCTCATCTACTTCACCTACGGTGAGGCTTGCACCGTTAACACTCACAAATCCCTTATACAACACGTATTTTTGCCACTCTTTAGCTAATGATAATTGCATTTTACAGTTATCTTGAAGGTGGTTAATTGACAGTATTTCGGCCATACAATGAATGTGGCCAGACACGATATGGCCACCCAGTTCAGTACCAAAGGTCACTGAGCGCTCAAAATTCACCGTATCATTTAAAGTTAACATACCTAGGTTGGTCAACTTTAATGTTTCATCAATCACATCAAAATCAATAACACAGCTACCAAGGGAGTCAGAGTCAAACTTAACGACGGTTAAACAACAGCCATTAACGGCAATGCTTGCACCAATATTCAGATTTTCAGCAAATTGCTGCCCTACTTTTAATGATAGCCTTAGCACACCACCTTGATTATTAGCCTTAACCACAACAGCTTGCGTTTGCACAATTCCAGTGAACATCGCTTTCTCTTTTCTTCATTAAATAGATAACTGCGATTTTTATTGATCTATGAATAGATTACAATGGCTGCCTGTTTATTTAGTCGTGTAAATTATGTCTTTTTGTAGTTGGGAAGCCAAAAGGTTAATTTCGTTAGCCATTCCAGTATTTTTGGCACAAGTAACGCTTATTTTAATGACGGTTGTTGATACCGTGATGGCTGGCCAAGTAAGTGCAACGGACTTGGCGGCGCTCTCTATTGCAACGGGTATTTGGAATCCGTTAATGCTCGCACTGCAGGGCATTTTATTGGCTTTAACTGGCATTATTGCGCAGTTTGCTGGCTCAAATGATAAACAAGGTATTAGCCACTACTTTCAACAAGGATTATATCTTGCCCTAATACTCGCTATTATTGGTTTAGGGCTAGCAAGCCTTGCTGATACCGTGCTTGTTAAACTTGATACCTCACAGTCTATTACCCATTTAGCCGAGCAATATATTCATTTTGTTAAATGGGGGATTTTCGGTTTTTTACTTTTCAGTGTATATCGCAATATTACTGAAGGTATGGGTATGACCAAACCTGCTTTTTACATTAGCTTAATTGGTTTAGCGGTAAATATTCCAGCAAATTACGTGTTTATACATGGTAAGTTAGGTTTTCAAGCCTATGGTGGCGCTGGCTGTGGTATTGCCACCGCACTAGTATTTACAGCAATGGCGCTAACTCAGGTTGTTTATTGTCACTTTAGTAAAAAGGTTGATGCCAAAGCATTGTTAGCAAATTTTACCGGACCTAAACCTGCGACATTATGGACCATAACCAAAGTAGGTATCCCAATTTCTTTGGCCACGTTTTTTGAAGTAACCTTATTTGCTTGTATTCCGCTGTTTATAGCGCATCTGGGAGCAGTTGCCGTTGCGGGTCATCAAATTGCAGCAAGTGTTACTACATTACTGTTTATGATGCCGTTGAGCCTCTCAATTGCAATTAGCATACGAATAGGTAACCTATTTGGCCAACAACATTATCAACAGTTAAGAAATGCTGTTAATACCAGTTATATTTTAGCGGCGATAATCGCTTTTATGCTGGCAAGTGTGACCTTCTTTGCGCGAGATATTATTAGCCAATTGTATTCTGACAACCCTGAAGTATTGGCTCTTGCTTCTTCAATAATGGTGTTAGCTTGCATCTATCAATTACCTGATGCATTGCAAGTTTCTGCCAATGGTATTTTACGAGGGTTAAAATACACGGCACCAATTGGTTATATCACCTTTGTATCGTATTGGTTGATCGGCTTTGCGCTTGGGTTCGTACTTGCTCGTACAGATTTAATTGTTCCAGCGATGGGCCCTCATGGCTTTTGGATAGGTATTATTGTGGGTTTAAGTGCCGCTGCAATTATGTTGATGTTCACTGTTCATAGGCGATTTAAACATGCACCTTTTTTGCAAAACCAATAGCCTTGTAAATTCTATTATCGCAATAGCGTGCACGGCACTTATTGCCTGCACGCCCTCTTCGGGCGATGTAAATCACACCTACGCACAAAGATTAGAAAACGTGCTCAAAACTGATAGTTTTAAGCTATCTAAACCGAGTACACTGAACGTTAAGCATTTCGCTTATGATAACGATGAAAAAGCAACTATTGGCATGCTCGAGCTTGCTCAGTTACGACAGTGTAAGCTATCTACACTCATCGCTGAGCATAATAACCAGCTTGGTAAAACAGCAACACCCGCTAATATTCTAAGTTATCAGATTAAATTTTTACAAAGCGCAAATGAGTGTTTAGAAAGCTTTGAAAAACAAGATGAATTGTTTGAAAAAATAAAACTCACTGCCGCACAAAAACAAGCAAACCTTCCTAACTACTTTAAAGCTATGCTGCTAAACGAAAGCGAATTTAAACAAAGCTGGCAGCTAAGTTCGACATACATCGATGAAAACTCAGCAGGTTTTAGTGAAACCGTGAGCGCGATGGAGCAGATTGCTAAATTAAACAATAAAATTAATACCGGTAGAATAAACGATATAGACCCAGAGCAAATCATTAGCCAATTAGAAGTGTTAAACCGTTTTAAATATAACAAGTTGTTAATATCGGCGGCACGCGCGCAAACACATTACAATCAGCAATTAACACAACAACTTATGCAGTACTCAAAAGATGATCTCTGCCCTGCCAATAAGAATAAACAAAAGGCACAAACGCTAAGTAATGTATTTAAAAAATTCTATTTAGAGCAATTACAACCTTATCAATCATTCTTGGTGGGTAGATTAGAAACCCTACAACCGCTTTATCATCAAATATGGCGTGACACTGAAATGGACCACTTTGTGGATAGCGAAAGTAATGACGCAATTTTACACCGCCTTAAACAGTCTGCTAAAAGCCATGTTGCTTGGTGGCAAGATTTCTATCGAGCGTGCGAAATTAGTCCGTTATGAATAAAAAACCAGCACTTAGCACAAAAATAGCTAAAGCTGCTTGATTCACACAACTAGTCGCTATATATTAGCCTCCGTTGTTTAGCCACGCTAACAACTATTCAAATCAAAATACAACCGTAGCTCAGTTGGTTAGAGCACTACCTTGACATGGTAGGGGTCGGTGGTTCGAATCCACTCGGTTGTACCATGATTTAGGTATAACTAAAGGAAAGAGCACTACCACTCTTAATGGCCCTGTCCAAAGGTCGGTGGTTCGAATCCACTCGGTTGTACCAATCTTGATTTTTATTTCAGTACGACCGTAGCTCAGTTGGTTAGAGCGCTACCTTGACATGGTAGAGGTCGGTGGTTCGAATCCACTCGGTCGTACCAATTCTATTTTTCCTTATTTAAAATATCCCGTAGCTCAGTTGGTTAGCGCACTACCGCTCTCTATGGCCCGGTCCAAAGGTCAATAGTTCAAATCTACTCGGTCGTACCAATTCTATTTTTTCTTATTTAAAATATCCTGTAGCTCAGTTGGTTAGCGCACTACCGCTCTCTACGACCCGCTCCAAATTCGGTGGTTCGAATCCACTCGGTCGTACCAATTCTATTTTCCTTATTTAAAATATCCCGTAGCTCAGTTGATTAGAGCACTACCACTCTTAATGGCCCGGTCCAAAGGTCAGTAGTTCAAATCTACTCGGTCGTACCAATTCTATTTTTTCTTATTTAAAATATCCTGTAGCTCAGTTTATTAGCGCATCCCAGCTCTCTGTGACCCACGTCTAATTTAACAAAGCAAATAAAGGTATAAAAAAGCGAGCAACCTGCTCGCTTTTTTATACTTGGCTTTTTTCATCACCTATAAACTTACATTTAGCGACCAATAATCATTGCCCCACCTTGAGCTAATAAGTTTAAGGTTAACTTACCACTGTTACTTACTGTGACTTGCTTAGTACCAGCACTGCCATCTTTTTTATCAAACAACAGGGTGATTTTTTTGCCCGCTAACATAGGCAAATCGATATCTAATGTTTTGGCTTTATTTTCACCATTCACAGCTGCTACCCACCATGTTTGCTGATGACGCCTTGCGATAGTTGCATCTTGACCTGGCTGGCCAGCGATATAACGTGTTTCATCCCATACCGTTGGCATCGCCTTTAAAGTATCAATAACAAATTGAGGTTGTTCTGCAAGGTTATTTGGCGTCAGGCCAAAATGTTGCACAGGTGATTGATAAAGCACACCTGTTGCCAGTTCAAATGTATCTGTGGTTTTACGAATAGTGCCGACTGTTTGATCTTGAGATAAGCGTTTGTTTAAAAACACTGGGGCAAAATCCATAGCGCCAATAGCATTACGGGTGAACGGTAAAATTGTCGCGTTATAGGCATGTAAATCTAACGAATTTTGATGAAAAACAAGGTTCTCCGATGCTAGAACCGCTTCAGATGTGACGAAGTTAGGATACATTCTTTCCCAACCACGCGGAATGGTACTGCCGTGAAAAGTGATCACTAAACCGTACTGATTAGCATCCGTTAAAATATTTTCATAAAGTTTGATAGTTTCTTGTTTGTCGCCACCAAAAAAGTCAACTTTAAGGCCTTTAACGCCAATGCTTTGTAGCCAAGCCATTTCATTTCTTCTTATAGGCGCGGTATTCATTCTATTCTTTGGTGTTTGTGGTGCATCATTCCACCAGCCATTTGAGTTGTACCACAATATAACATCAACGCCTTTACTATTGGCGTATTCGACTAATTTAGCCATTCTGTCACGACCAATGTTTTGATCCCAACCACTATCGATTAATACATATTCAAAATTTAGAGATGCAGCGAGATCTATAAATTTTATTTGATCATCGTAGTTGATACTTGGGTCTTGCCAAACAATCCAGCTCCATGTTGAACGACCCATTTTATAATCTTGGCTTGCTTGATAAAGCGGTTTAACCAAATCAAAAACCACTGTTGATTCAACGATTGGTTTTAAACTTGTTCCTAACGTGATAGTACGCCAAGGAGTCATTGCAGGCATTGCCATAGCGGCATAAGTCGCACCAATACCATTATTCTCACCGGCTTGAGGAAATGAAACTCGATAAATACCGTCTTTTGTGCCTTCGCTCAATTTTGAGCCTACATAATGGCTATCTACACCAGTTTCAGAAATTAAAAGCCAACCTTTATCGCTATTTTTAAATAAAGCAGGAAAGGTATACCCCACGCCATTCGCTGACGGTGTGCCAAGAGCTTCATTAAAGGTGTAAGGCTCTTCATAACTTGGTTTTGTTTGCATCCAGCCTGTTTCAGGTAAGGCTTGCGGGCTAATAAATGTAGTTGCATCGTCGGGTAAATTAAAAGCACTATATTCAGATAGCACCTTGATTCGGGTATCTGTTTCAACACCCGTGACTTGGTAACGAAATGCAACATCGTGATCAGAAACATTAAACTGCACACCAAGCACTCTACCATCTTTGTTTTCAAACTGTACTTTTAAGGTGTTCGCGGTGTAGTTTATTTCACTCGCCTTTGCATTATGCAGCTTATAACTCTCTTTTATAGAAGCCGTTGTATGGCTCTTATATTTTAAACTTTGTGAAAGGTCGCCAAGGTTAGTATTTAAACCAAGCTGAGATGGTTCCAAAAATACTTGCTTGCCATAAGTTACACTATAAACAATTTGGTTTTGCTGTTCTTCAAGCTTGACTGTTAATTGTCCATCAGGACTTGTAAGACTAAGCGGTAGTTGTGCGTGAGCAAGCAAAGAGCTTACTAGCAGTGAAATATAGATACTTGATTTTATCATTATTGTTGTCCTTAAGCTGCAAAAAACCCTATAGATAATATCATAATACAAATTGATTGTTTTGTCATTCTAGCCCATTTATGTGTACAGTGATCGAAAAACGCACTAGCCTAGTAAATAATGTTACAGTTAATTGGTTGTATATTTACTACAAAAGACTAAGCTTTATTTAAATAACAAAAACTTAGACAATTTATGAAACTACTGACCGTGTTTTTATTATTTGCTTCATTTCAAGCCTTTGCAGGCCTAACGGCTGTCAGCTTTCAAAAAAATGGCGAAATAGCGACTGAAGAAGCTGTTCGTTTTAACGGTGGTTATGGTTATAACCTAGATGCAAATCATGTTTTAAAACTAGTAACCTTAGATTGGCCTCCCTATATTGATGAAAACCTATGTAACAAAGGGTGGTTATTCCAATTCACAGTGGGCTCCCTATTAGAGAAAGGCTATGGCGTACATATTAGTTTTTACCCTTGGGCACGTGCTGTTAGAGAGGCGGAATTAGGCCGAGCTGACATTCTCTTTCCGGAATACTTCATCGAAGACAATGTGGTATCTGATAATTTTCTCAACAAAACCCGCAACGATTTACTCGCTTTGAGTCATGCTATTCCTGGAGGTGATTTATCATTCGTTGCATTAAAAGGAAATCAAATTCCATTTAATGGTGATTTAAATTCAGTAAAAGACCTACCTATTGGTGTGGTCCGTTCATATAAAAACACCAAAGAATTAGATGCCATGATTGATAATAAAGAGATCGATACAATCGTCGCAAATAATGAATACCAGTTAATCCACCTCTTACTAAGTAATCGAGTCAGCTTGATTGTGGCAGACCTTGAGGTACTAAAAGCAAGCATATATAAGTCTGAATTATCAATGAATGGTAAACAGCAAATGCTAGAATCACTCGTAGCGCTAGAACCTAAACTTGAATACAAACCACTGTATTATTCTGTCAGTAAATCAACACCACATTGGCAAAAGGTTTTAAAAGACTTAAATGATGAAATTGAGTTGATGCAAGCCAGCGGCAAGTTTGACGAGTTTATACAAGGTATGAAACAACAATGCTACGCAAACGATAAAGCGGCGTAAACGCCGCTTTATTTTGAAAGTATTGTGCTCTATTGCGGCACTCTAACCCACCCTTCCATAAGCACTCGAGCACTTCGACTCATACTTGCTTTTGTGACTTGCCAATTACCATCAACAAGTGTTGCAGCAGCACCCACTTTTAATGTGCCAGAAGGGTGACCAAAGTTTACCTCCTGACGCTCACCACCACCTGCAGCAAGGTTCACCAAGGTACCAGGAATGGCAGCAGCGGTACCTATAGCAACAGCAGCCGTGCCCATCATGGCATGGTGCAATTTACCCATCGACATAGCGCGTACCACTAAATCAATATCAGTATCACTGACAACTTTACCGCTTGATGCATGATAGGTTTTTGCCGGTGCAACCCATGCTACTTTTGGTGTATGTTGGCGAGCTTTAGCTTCATCAAGATGAGAAATTAGCCCCATTTTCAACGCCCCGTAGGCTCGAATAGTTTCTAATTTATCAAGTGCTGATGCATCAGCGTTTATTGCCTCTTGAAGCTCAGTTCCATCATAACCAATTTCGCTGGCGTTTATGAACACAGTTGGGATACCCGCATTGATCATCGTCGCAGACAACATACCAATACCCGGAACTTCAAGTTCATCAACTAAATTACCTGTTGGAAATAATGCGCCTTCACCGTCTGCTGGGTCCATAAATTCAAGTTTTACTTCTGCAGCAGGAAATGTCACGCCATCAAGCTCAAAATCACCGGTTTCTTGCACTTCGCCATTGGTAATTGGCACATGTACTATTATGGTTTTACTTATATTGACTTGCCATACTTTAACTTCAACAATGCCATTTTCAGGAATTTTACTGGCATCTACAAGACCATTAGATACTGCAAAAGCCCCTACTGCTGAGGTTAAATTACCGCAGTTACCACTCCAATCAACGAACGCTCTATCGATAGCAACTTGACCAAATAAATAATCAACATCGTGGTTAGGTTTATCACTTTTCGATAAAATTACAGCTTTGCTCGTACTTGAGGTTGCACCACCCATACCGTCAGTTTGTTTTTGGTAAGGATCAGGGCTACCAATCACACGTAATAACAAGTTGTCGCGTGCTTCACCTGCCACTTGGGCAGGCTCAGGTAAATCAGTTAAGTTAAAGAACACCCCTTTACTGGTACCGCCACGCATATAGGTTGCTGGCACCTTTATTTGTGGTTTAAACGTCATAGTTTAGTGCTCCTCAGATTCTAAGAAATCTTGCGCGAAACGTTGCAGCACGCCCCCTGCTGAATAGATTGATACTTCTTCAGCGGTATCTAAACGACAAGTCATAGGTACTTCTTCAGTTTCACCGTTAGCACGTGTAATAACAAGTGTAAGCGTAGCTCCAGGTGTTGGCTCACCTTTCACGCTAAAGGTCTCACTACCATCAATACCTAATGTAGTTCGTGTCGTGCCGGCTTTAAATTCTAGCGGTAATACGCCCATACCAATCAGGTTAGTGCGGTGAATACGTTCAAAACCTTCGGCTGCAATAACTTGAACACCTGCAAGGCGTACACCTTTAGCTGCCCAGTCACGTGATGAGCCTTGGCCATAATCGGCACCTGCCACAATGATAAGCGGTTGTTTACGCTGCATGTAGGTTTCGATTGCTTCCCACATACGAGTCACTTTACCTTCTGGTTCAATGCGAGCGTATGAACCTTGCTTTACTTCACCATTCTCTTTAACCATTTCATTCAGTAACTTAGGGTTGGCGAATGTAGCGCGTTGCGCTGTTAAATGGTCGCCTCGGTGAGTAGCATACGAGTTAAAATCTTCTTCAGGAAGGCCCATTTTAGCTAGGTACTCACCAGCAGCACTTGACGCTAAAATCGCATTTGAAGGCGATAAGTGGTCAGTGGTGATGTTGTCGCCTAGTACGGCTAATGCACGCATATCAGTAAGAGAACGCTCACCTGCTAACGCCCCCTCCCAATATGGTGGTCGACGAATATAAGTACTTTGTGGACGCCATTGATAAAGCGGATCGTTGTCTTCGCCATAATCAACACTTAAGTCGAACATTGGCTCATAGACCTTTTTAAACTGCTCAGGTTTAACACTTTGTTTGATCACTGCATCAATTTCTTCATCGCTTGGCCATAAATCCATTAGGCGAATTTCGTTACCTTCCTGATCATGCCCTAATACATCTTTTTCGATATCAAAACGAATAGTACCAGCAATGGCATAAGCAACAACCAGTGGAGGTGAAGCTAAGAATGCTTGTTTTGCATATGGATGAATACGGCCATCAAAATTACGGTTACCCGAAAGTACAGCTGTTGCGTACAAGTCACGGTCAATTACTTCTTGCTGAATTTTTGGATCTAGCGCACCGCTCATGCCGTTACACGTCGTACATGCAAAGGCAACAATACCAAAGCCAAGTTGCTCAAGCTCAGGTAACAAATTAGCTTCTTCTAGATAAGATTTCACCGCTTTAGAGCCCGGTGCCAGTGATGTTTTAACCCATGGCTTACGGGTTAAACCTTTGGCGTTGGCATTACGTGCAAGTAAACCTGCAGCAATAACGTTGCGTGGGTTACTTGTATTCGTACAACTTGTGATTGCTGCGATAATACACGCGCCATCAGGCATTAAGCCTTCTTCATTTTCAACAACACCAGTAATACCCGCTTTATCAAGTTCGCTGGTTGCAACACGGCGATGTGGATTAGATGGACCCGCAATATTTCGACCTACAGATGACAAATCAAAGGTTAATACACGCTCATATTCTGCCGTTTTTAGACTATCACTCCAAAGACCAGTTTCTTTTGCATAGATTTCGACTAGCTTAACTTGCTCTTCTTCACGGCCAGTCAAACGTAAGTAATCAAGCGTATTGTCATCGATGTAGAACATCGCAGCAGTTGCACCAAACTCTGGTGTCATATTTGAGATAGTTGCTCTATCTCCCAGTGTCAGTGCCTCGGCACCTTCACCATAAAATTCAAGATAGGTCGAAACGACTTTTTCATTGCGTAAAAATTCGGTGATCGCTAATACAATATCGGTTGCAGTAATACCCGGTTGTGGTTTACCTGTCAGCTCAACCCCCACAATATCAGGTAAACGCATGTAAGATGCGCGGCCAAGCATCACGCTTTCAGCTTCAAGACCACCTACACCAACTGCAATAACACCTAGTGCATCCACCATTGGTGTATGGCTATCTGTACCAACCAGTGTATCTGGGAAAGCCACACCGTCACGTTTTTGGATTACAGGCGACATTTTCTCTAAATTAATTTGATGCATAATGCCGTTACCCGGCGGTATCACATCAATATTTTTAAATGCTGTTTTCGTCCAATTAATAAAGTGGAATCGGTCATCGTTCCGACGGTCTTCAATAGCACGGTTTTTTTCGAAGGCATCTGGCTCAAAACCTGCGTGTTCAACAGCTAATGAATGATCAACAATTAACTGAGTTGGTACCACAGGATTTACTTTTGCAGGATCTCCCCCTTTTGCAGCAATCGCATCACGAAGGCCGGCTAAATCAACTAACGCTGTTTGACCTAAGATATCGTGACATACTACGCGTGCAGGAAACCATGGAAAGTCTAAATCACGTTTTCTTTCAATCAATTGAGAAAGTGCATCATTAAGCATTTCAGGTTCACAACGACGCACTAAGTTTTCGGCAAGGACACGTGATGTATAAGGAAGTGTGGCATAGCTGCCCGGTTTAATTGCATCAACAGCAGCGCGAGTATCAAAATAATCTACCCCAGTGCCTGCTAATGGTTTTCTAAAATTTGTATTCATGATGATTCTACTTGTACTTGGTGACGGTGAATAAAGGTGGGCTGATTATTTTTGTATTTATTTCGCCCCTTCATAAAGGGGCAGCTAAGCTACCCCTATCACTGATTTAATTAACGATTAGCGCTCTGAAATTGGCGTATAGCTACGAGCTTCTGGGCCCGTATAATCTGCACTTGGGCGAATAATACGGTTATTAGCACGTTGCTCTTTCACGTGTGCAGTCCAACCAGTTACACGACTCATCACGAAAATTGGCGTAAATAACTTAGTTGGAATACCCATGAAGTGATACGCAGATGCATGGAAGAAATCAGCATTACAGAATAATTTCTTTTCACGCCACATAACTTCTTCACAGCGAACAGAGACAGGATAGAGAACATCATCACCCACTTCGGCAGCCAGTTTTTCAGACCATTTTTTGATGATCACATTACGTGGATCTGATTCACGGTAAATAGCGTGACCAAAGCCCATAATCTTGTCTTTACGTTCAAGCATACCCATTAGCGCCTCTTCAGCTTGATCTGCACTTGTAAAGCCTTCAATCATATCCATAGCCGCTTCGTTAGCACCACCATGTAATGGACCACGTAAGCTACCAATAGCCCCCGTTACACAAGAGTGAATATCTGACAATGTTGATGCACATACACGCGCAGTAAATGTCGATGCATTGAACTCATGCTCTGCGTATAGAATTAATGAGACATTCATTACTTGCTCAAATAATGCCGATGGCGCTTTATCGTGCAATAAATTTAAGAAATGTGCGCCTACCGAATCATCATCAGTCTCAGTTTCAATCCGAACGCCGTCATGGCTAAAGCGATACCAATAACAAATAATACTTGGGAATACGGCAACTAGGCGGTCAATCGCATCATTCGCCTCAGAGAAATCATGCTCCATTTCTAGGTTACCTAGCATTGAACAACCAGTACGCATTACATCCATTGGGTGCGCGTCTTTAGGAATGTTCTCAAGCACTGTTTTTAGTGCATCTGGTAAACCACGTAGTGATTTTAGCTTTGCTTTATATTCTGTAAGCTCAGACTCTGTTGGTAATTCACCACGCGACAGTAAAAAAGATACTTCTTCAAACTGTGCTTTCTCTGCTAATTCGCTAATATCATAACCACAATATGTTAAACCTGAACCTGATTTACCTACTGTACACAGTGCTGTTTCACCTGCTACTTGACCACGTAAACCTGCGCCGCCTAATGCTTTATCTACCATGAGTGTTCTCCTTATATGTTGTCGTTATGATTTTTTAGCTGAGAAAAGATTATCTAGTGTGTTTTCATATGAGTGATAATCTAAAAACTCATATAATTCCGCACGTGTTTGCATGTTGTCTACTTGGCTTTGTTGCGAGCCTTCGCTAAGAATAGACGAATACACATTAAGTGCAGCTTTGTTCATAGCTCTAAATGCACTTAGTGGATAAAGTACAATTTCAACACCCACTTCGCTTAATTGCTCAGCTGTATATAGCGGTGTCTGGCCAAACTCAGTGATGTTCGCAAGAATTGGAACATTTAACGCTTTAGCAAATGCTTGGTAGTCGGCTAAATCATGCACAGCTTCTGCAAAGATTGCGTCGGCACCTGCTTCAACACATGCAGCAGCGCGGTCAATGGCCGCATTTAAACCTTCTTTTTGGAATGCATCAGTACGTGCCATGATGTAAAAATCGCTATCAGTTTTCGCATCTACCGCAGCTTTAATACGGTCAACCATTTCATCTTTTGACACGATTTCTTTATTAGGGCGATGACCACAACGTTTTTGTGCAACTTGGTCTTCAATATGGAAACCTGCAGCACCTGCCTTAGTCATTTCTTTCACTGTGCGTGCAATATTAAATGCACCACCCCAGCCTGTATCAGCATCAACTAGAAGTGGTAAGTCGGTAGCGCTGGTAATTCGACGAATATCTTCAAGTACGTTATCTAAGCTTGTCATACCTAAATCTGGCATGCCGTATGATGCGTTAGCAACACCTGCACCTGAGAGGTAAAGTGCTTGGTGACCTGTTTTTTCTGCCATCATTGCGCAGTACGCATTGACGGTGCCAACCACTTGTAGTGGCTTATTGTTTGCGATTGCCTGTTTGAACTTTAATCCTGCTGACATTGGATAACTCCTATCTTTGAACGGTTTCAGCTCTTTGGCTGACTCTATTTTTTAAATCTAAATTATGACTGTTTAACGACTGCACTACGGTTTTTTTGCTGCTAGTAAGTCAAACTTAGTCTGAATATTTGCCTGAGACGCACTTATGTGGCGCTTCATAAGCATTTCTGCTAATTCCCCGTCATGGTTTTCAATAGCATTGATAATTGCCAAGTGTTCATCAAATGCTTTTGATACACGTGGCCCAACCATACCCATTTGTACACGGTACATACGAATTAACTGGTACAACTCATTACATAAAAGATGAATTAGGTGCGCGTTTTTAGAGCCTTTAATAATGCGATAATGAAAATCAAGGTCGCCCGCTTCTTGGTAGTATGATTCACCTTCTTTTACACGCTGTGTTTGTAAATGCTGGTTCAATAACTGCTTTAAACCCTGCACTTCTTCAGGTTCCATGTTGTCGGCAGCTAACCGACAAGCCAACCCTTCTAGGGCACTACGTACCTGATATACTTCGATTAAACGCTCAGCAGTCAGTGCTACAACACGACAACCGACATTCGCTTTACGCTCTACCAAATAACAGCTTTCTAAACGATTTAATGCCTCTCTTAAGGTGGCACGACTTACACCATAGCGTTTCGCTAATTCTGGCTCAGAAATTTTGCTACCCTGCTCAATGGTGCCTTGTACAATTTCACGACGCATGTCGACAAACACTTGGTCTGATGCAGTTGTGATCGTGATATCGTTGTAGTTATCGTTGGCTTTTTGCTCTGTCATAAATAAGTCTATCAAAGTACTAAATTAGGATTGTCGACAATTTGTAAGTTCACTATGCGCTCTAACATGAAAAGTGTCAACCTCGAGATCAGCAAAATAGACTAAAAAACCACCAAAATGTCGACATAAAATGATATTTGTCAAAAATAATGGCTATAAACAACATTTATATTGCCAATTTGTCGACACTTCAATATTAACCTGAACAAGCTAAAAATATCCCATGAAAGCGCTATAAATGGTATGATCTACCAATTATTACGTGACGTGAGAGCCATTTAGTGGACGCTAATACTTATATCCCTGACTCATTTATTGATGATGTTAAAAGCTACCTTCCTGAACATTTATCATTAGACGACTTTATTGCAGCCTGTCGACGCCCACTTAGACGATCTGTTCGCGTAAATACATTAAAAATGTCAGTCGCAGAATTTCAGCATCAATGTGCCAATAAAGGATGGGAGTTAACAGCGATCCCATGGTGCGAAGAAGGCTTCTGGCTAACACGTCCAAGTGACGAAGAAGCGGCCCTTGCAATCGGTAATACCGATTTACACTTAAGTGGCGCTATGTATGTGCAAGAAGCCAGCTCAATGCTGCCGCCGGTTACACTGAGAGCCGAAGTTAAACAAAGCGATGCTGTACTTGATATGGCTTCAGCTCCAGGCTCGAAAACATCACAAATCGCTGCCATGATGGATAATAGTGGCGTGTTAGTGGCCAATGAGTTGTCATCGTCACGCTTAAAAGTATTAGCAGCAACCCTCAAACGTATGGGCGTAGGTAATTGTGCTTTATCACATTTTGACGGTGTCATATTCGGGGATTACATGTATGAGTGCTTCGACAGTATTTTGCTAGACGCCCCGTGTTCAGGTGAAGGCACGGTTCGTAAAGATGCAGACGCCCTAAAGAATTGGTCAATCGAGTCTAATATTGATATTGCTGCTGTACAAAAAGCCCTTATCAAAAGTGCCTTTTATGCCTTAAAACCTGGCGGCACATTAGTTTATTCGACCTGCACTTTAACACCGCTTGAAAATCAACAAGTGTGCGAGTATCTATTAGCAGAATTTCCTGATTGCATCGAAGTACAATCGCTTGATTGCCTTTTTGATGGTGCAGAGAAAGCAACAACCAGCGAAGGTTATTTGCATGTTTGGCCGCAAACTTACGACAGTGAAGGTTTCTTCATCGCTAAATTTAAGAAAATAGCGTCAAGCGATAACCCAAATCAAAAAGTTAAAAAAGGCGCATTTCCGTTTGCTGAGTTTGATAAAGAGCAAAGCCAAGCGTTTATGCAAACAATTAAAAAACAGTTCGGTCTAAAATCACTACCAGGGAATTTAATGCAACGTGATAAAGAGCTTTGGTTATTCCCTGATCGCTTTAATGAACTGCAAGATAAAATTAAATACTCCCGATTAGGGATCCAGCTTGGTGTTATTCACAAAGGCGGAGTTCGCTTAGCTCATGAATTTGCCACTGTATTTGGACAAAAATGCGATAAAAACACCTTTGAGATGACACAAGCACAAGCAAACGATTACTTTAACGGTAAAGATATTCGACTCGAAAAACCAACCCAAGATAATGGTGAAGTGATCTTAATGTTATGTGGATGCCCTGTAGGCCTTGGCAAGTGGCAAAAGAATAAAATTAAAAACTCACTACCTCGTGATTTAGTCCAAAATGCTCAGTTGATAACTTGGGTATAAGTTGCGCATAATGCCTGTATAAATAAGGTACTAATTTAGGTAAAAAGCCGTAACAGACTGATTTTAAACTAGTATAAAATTTGTACATTTACCGTGCAATTTCCTGCTGATTAACTACACTTAAAAGTACTTTCTACTTCTCCCTACTGAATTTAGAAGGTGTTTTTTATAGTTAGCGCAGGCTCGCACGAGCCACCCCCTAAGCCCAGAACAATGCGGATTCGTTCTGGGCGTTTTTTTATTCAAAAGTCGCATGGTAAAGCATCACCCTTTTTGATTTCATTGTAAAAACAATGATAAAGGATTGATTATGCTTAAACCCCTGTGCGTCGTACTACCACTTTTAATAAGCAGCCAAACTCTGGCAAAAAGCAATGACTACCTAGGCTTTGACTACCCTAATAAGGCTAAAAATGCCGTCAGTATCACTTTTGATGATGCAAGACATAGCCAAGTCGATACCGGTTTAGCGCTTTTAAACAAGTACCAAGTAAAAGCGACATTTTATGTATCTCCTTTTAACGTAAAAGAACGTGTTGAAAAGTGGCAAATGGCAGTTAAAACAGGTCACGAAATTGCTAATCATACGGCAAGCCATTTGTGTACGGGTAACTTTGAATGGCTTCGTGAACTCGGCGTATCACTTGAACAAGTTACATTAAAAGAAATGGAGCAAGATATCCTTAAAGGACAGGATTACATAAAAGCCACACTTAACGTGACACCAACCGCTTTTGCATACCCTTGTGGAAATACTTTTGTTGGGCGTGGTGCCAATACAAGAAGCTATGTCCCATTAATAGCCAAGCATTTTAAAACCGGTAGAACTTGGCTTGATGAAACAGCGAATAATCCAAACTTTACTGACTTTTCGCAGTTAACTAGTTTACCCATTGATAGGCAAACATTCGCTGAGATCAAAAAAACCATAGAGCAACACCGAAGCAACAATAGCTGGATCATTCTTGCAGGCCACAATATAGGTAAGCGAGATCAGTACACCACCGACAGTAAAGTACTAGAGCAGCTTATTGTTTATCTACAAGACCCTAAAAATGGTTTTTGGTTAGATACGGTAAGTAATGTTGCCGACTATGTTGAGGCGAACCGCAAAGCATTCGATTAATTATCGTTTAAATCGAATTCAGTAATTTGGTTGTCAGCGTGGATCAGTTCATATTTAGCGAGTAAACCATCGTTGAGCTCAATTAAGCTGATAGCCGCATTACTGACCAAATACTTTTGCCCTTCTCCTATGGTTTGATGTTTATCAACTTCCATCTGCCAACGTTTAGTAAAAAAGTTAAGTGGGCTTTTCGGGGCATACAAAATTGAGTCTAGCTTATCGAGGATATTAATAAGCTTACGAGGAAATTCATTTTTAATGCCACTGGCAGTCAACTGCCAAATACGGTTTTTATGTTTACCAAAGCGTTTTTGCACTGAAAAGCAAAATGAGTAATGTACATCACCAGAGAGGATCAGGGTTTCCTTTGGTGTGTCTTCACGGCGAAATGTATCGAGCAATTTTTTTGCCGATCCTTCGTGAGCCATCCAGTTTTCAACATCAACCAACAATGGCTGTCCGCAAAAATTAAAAATCGCTTGGATTGCTTCAATCGATTTAACACCAAATACCGGAGCTGGAGATACGATAATCACTTTATCGTGAGACAATAAGCTTTCTTCTAATTCAGTGAGCCTTTCCCAATCAAGTAAACCTGATGGCTCATTGAAATTTTGTTCATTACGCCATCGGTGCGTTCGGGTATCGAGTACTACAACTTTAGGAATGGTATTAAGCTCGTAATGCCAATGGTTAAAATTGAGTATTAGCTTATCAAAGTCTTTAAAATTCCAGCTCTGTTGCTGCAGGCTTTGTTTAAAACTGGGTAATAATGACAGCGAGTTATCACCTGCGTCATTACCAATCCCCTGCATTAACCAATAACTAATTAGGCCATTATTTACAATGCGACGGCTAGATGGGTGCTGATAAATAGCTTGCTCCCAACCCGCGGTTAAGTTCCAATCATCGGTGACATCATGATCGTCAAACATCATTAATGTCGACACATTGGCGAATAACCTTTCAACGCTTTGAAGACCCTTTGCAAAGCCAACCAGTGCGTCCTTTTCGAGTTTAAAAAGATTTGCGTATTTAGGGGCTAATGCTGAGCATTCAATTGATTCAAACTCAATTAGCTGCCAAGTAACAGCGCTGAAGTTTAATAAATAAAGCGCTATAAATTCTTGAAAATGAATTAAGTGGTTTTCAGCTTTTAAGCTTGAGAAGTGTGGCTCATCTTTTTTAAGCCAATAACCAACACCAAATTTGCTCCGTTTCTGCCAAGGCACTTTGGGTAAGTGTAAATGGCGCTGGTAAAGTTGCTGCTCAAATCCTGCTGGTAAATCTAAATCAAGCGCTGGCTCTTGAAACACACCAAATAGGCTAATCACTTTTTCGATCGCGAGCAGCATTGGCCCGGCTACATCATCCGCATATATTTGGTCGCCAGATAACAATAATAGGTCAGCACCTGCATTAAGTGACTGGCGCTGATCATTTTGCCAATTATCTGCAGCAACAAGGCTGTCTTTTGCAGGGTGATGAGGGTTACGACACGAGCCATGCAGAATTCTATCGAGTCTATTTGGGATCACAAATGCAGGAGACTCTGCTCGTTCATAGCAGTAAGACGACAAATCAAGGCTTTTATCTTCATCATGTAACGAATAGTAGATCAGTGAATCAACTGCAAACTGGCCGCTGGCGGGCATTACATTGATAAAATTTAAGTGAAGATGGAGCCCTAATTGGATTGACTCTAAATTCGAGAATGTCTCAACACCGCTAAACTCTATTCGGTATTGGCAAGGCCTAGATGTAACAAATTGAAAGCACACTCGCCCTGCATCTGCTCGGCGTACCATTGGCCCCATTACTAACTGAGGTAAATTCGATACGCCGTACACTATTACGCCCTTTTAGCTTGATTGAACAACGAGTAAAAGTTGTTGGTTGTTGCTTCAGCTAATTCGTTAAAAGTAAGCCCTTTTAACTCGGCAATGTAGTAAGCGACATCTTCAACATAGGCTGGTTGATTTGTTTTACCACGATATGGCACAGGTGCTAAATACGGTGAGTCTGTTTCGATTAGTAAGCGATCTAGCGGAATTTGCTTTACAACGTCTTTTAACTCTACGGCATTTTTAAATGTAACAATGCCCGAAATCGAAATATAAAAGCCCATATCAATGGCTTTTTTGGCCATTTCCCAGTTTTCTGTAAAGCAATGCAATACACCACCACAGTTTTCCGCATTGTGAGCGCGCATTAAATTGATGGTGTCTTCTCTGGCATCACGAGTATGGATAATTAGTGGCTTATTAAGCTCATTAGCAACGTCAATATGACCAACAAAACTTTCTTGCTGAACAATATGTGTGTCTTTTGAGTAATAGTAATCAAGCCCAGTTTCACCAATTGCTACTACTTTGTCGTGACTAGCTAGGTCGATGAGCTTTTGTTTATCCAGTGCGTCTTTTTGATCAAGTGGATGAACACCACATGATGCAGAAACATCTGGATAGTTTTGTATTTTATCCAGCATACTTGGGAATTGATCTAAGGTCACACTGACACACAAGAAGTGTTCAACTTTCTTTGCGCGGGCGTTATCAAGTACTTGGTCTAAGTTTAGGTCGAGTTTATCGAAATCTAGGCGATCTAAATGGCAATGAGAATCTACAATCATGGTACTACTTTTATTACATGGTATAGGTCGGATTGCCTGAGTTTAACATAGTACCGAGTAGTTTTTCGATTTTAGCATTCAAATTGGTTTTATCATCGATAAAGTTAACACCGATACCTGGTGGGTTTGAGCTTTGTGCACCTTGTGGTGTTATCCAAGCAACTTTCCCCGTTACTACATCATCTTCTAGTGCATCTGGTAAGGTGACTTTTAGAGCTAATGAATGGCCCATTTCAAAACGCATATTAGTGCGAACAAATAAACCACCATTTTTTAAATAAGGCATGTAACAGCGATATAATTCTTCTAAGTCTTCAATATCTACTAATAATTCTTGCACGATACTTCCTAATTTTGGCTTTCCCGTAAAGTAAACGCTAGTTGCGAAATGGCTAGTTCCATATTCAAGCCAAGCACATGTGAGCTATTATAAAGAAACTCTGAGATTGCAGATTGTGCTTTCTGATAATTGAAAAAGTCCATTCCTAACACCAATTGCGTCTTGAGATGCTCTGTTAAAAATAACGCAAATACATTAACCAAGCTATGGTCTTTATTAAGGATGTCGACTAACGCACTGAAATTATGGCTGTCTTTTATCTCAGTTGCAAATTTAAAAAGTGAATCGATTGCCTCAAGTTGATTATCATTTTGCCACTGCTCAACAAGCAGTGGTTGCCTAGCGAATAATTCTAACCATGAATAATTAGGGATATTTAAAAGAGCTAACCATTGTGTTGTATATTCTGGGTTAACTTTTATTTCATGAACTGCACAGCGACTTAAAATAGTTGCTGGTAATAATGCCGTTTGCTCACACGTTAATAATAAATAGCGGCGTAGACTAGGCTCTTCAAGAGTTTTTAATAAGGCGTTAGCCGCTGCAGTGGTCATTTTGTGACATTGTTCAAGTACCACAACTTTATTACCGTTTTGAGCGGCTGAATGATTGATAAAATCACTTATTAAACGAATTTCATCAACCCCTATCGTCTGCCCCTCTACTTTAACAACACGTTTATCTGGATGGGTACCCGCTTGATTCAGTTGACAACTTTTGCAATTACCACAGGCTTTTAAGTTTACAGGTGACGCACATAGTAAGCCATCGGCAAGCGAATCGACTAAACGTTGTTTGCCTACACCTTTATCACCATTAAATAATTGTGCATGATGAAAGCGTTGCTGTGCAAAGCTTTGCGCTAGCTGCTTATAAAGGCCTTCAAGCCATGGCAAATGCATATTAGCTTAAACCTGCAAAAAAGTTATCAAGCACCTTTGTAATTGCCGCATGCACTTCAGGCATTGTTTTATTAGCATCCACTGTTTTGATGCTGTTGTCAGTGCTTGCAATTTCAAGGTAACGTTCTCGCGTGCGCTCAAAAAAGCCTAATGCTTCTTGTTCAATACGATCAAGCTCACCACGGCCTTTTGCACGAGCAAGCCCAACTGCAGGGTCAATGTCTAAATAAATGGTTAAATCAGGCTTTAAACCATTTAGCACCATATCAGCTAAAAAAGAGAGTTTAGTTTGTTCAATACCACGACCACCACCTTGATATGCTTGTGATGAAAGATCATGGCGATCACCTAACACCCAAGTGCCCTTTTCAAGTGCCGGATTAATAACATTAGCAACTAATTGCGAGCGTGCTGCATACATGATTAACAGCTCTGTTTCGCCTGTAACCGTTTCTTGATGAGCCTGTTTTACGATATTACGCAGCTCTTCAGCCATAGCTGTACCGCCAGGCTCACGCACATTAATAAAATCGACTTGCTTGTTTTCTAAATAAGCTTGGCATACGGCAATGGCCGTTGATTTTCCGGCCCCTTCAAGGCCTTCAATCACAATAAATTTTGCTGTCATATGACTCAATTCTGGTTGTTAGTTTAATTGGTACTGCTTTACCGCACGATTATGTTCTTGCAATGTTTTCGAAAATTGATGGCTGCCATCACCTTTCGCAACAAAATATATAAATTCAGACTGTGGTGGATTAACCGCTGCAAGCAACGCCGCTTTCGAAGGCATAGCAATCGGTGTTGGCGGCAAGCCTTTTATTTTATAAGTGTTATACGGTGTATACGTCGTTAAATCTTTGCGTTTGATATCGCCATCAAAATCAGCACCAATGCCATAGATAACAGTGGGATCTGTTTGTAAGCGCATATTTGTTTTTAAACGATTGGTAAAAACTGCAGAAATTAATGGCCGTTCACTGGCTAAACCGGTTTCTTTTTCAATTATAGAAGCAAGTATTAGAGCTTCATAAGGTGAGCTTAACACTAAATCTGATGCTCTATTTTGCCACGCAGATTCTAGTTCCTGCTGCATTTTACTATAAGCACGTTTTAATAAGCCGCTGGCACTATCTCCACTGTGGTAGTGATAGGTATCAGGGAACAACCAGCCTTCTAAATTTTTTTGCGTGTTACTTATCTGCGTCGCTAAATTTTTTGTATCTAAGTCATGTGTTAAATGCACTTGCTTTTGGATATTGGCAACGACGTCACGAAGAGGCTGTCCTTCAATAATTGTGAAGCTAAAGCTTACTTGTGCACCTTGATTAATGCGGCGGATATTATCAATCACAGCGCTTGTATCAAGTTCATAAAGACCCGCTTTTAGATCAGTAAGCGTAGGATCTAATTTAGCGAGCACCTGAAATTTAAAGCAGCTATCAACCCACTGTTTTGCTTGCCATGCTTGGCAAAGTTGATTGAACCCAGTACCACGTTCTACTTTAAATAAAGTACTGTTTTCAACCTTTAACGGCATTTTCATTGCTGATTGAAGCTGTTGATAGCCAATACCACAGCATAGCAATGCTAATAACAGCACGCTAACAATGACTTTTATCACACATTCTCCTTGGCAAACTGCGCCGTTAATAGCGCTTTACTGCGTTCAATATCAAATTCTGTATCAGTAATCCGTGCAACGGGAACCACGCCCATTAAACTATTACACATAAATACGGCATCCATAGCTAAAAGCTCATCTAGTTGGATTGCTTTAAATTCAATGGCTAACTTATCACATAAAGCGCTGAGATAAACCCCAGTGATACCGCAGCGGTTTAACTTAGGTGACATAACTTGACCGTCTTTAATGGCAAAAATATTTGCAGCCGAGCACTCAATCACATTGTTATCATAATCAAGTACAACAACGTCATCACACTCAAGGGTGTTCATTTGTCTTTTGATAAGTACTTGCTCTAAACGGTTCAATGTTTTTAAGCCTGCAAGTAAAGGTTGATGTGCAAGTTTAACGTCGCTAACTGCTAGGCTTACGCCCTGCTGCTGCCAACTTTTATAGTGTGAAACTGCAGGCATTACACTGATCAGCACTTGGATACTTGGTGTATCTGGTAAGCCATAACCACGCCCACCTGCACCTCGGGTGATAACTACTTTTAAAATACCCGCTTGCGTTTCACTGATTGCGTGGTTAACCCTACTTTCGATTGCAGGTAAATCTAACTCGGGGAAAAATAGCCTTTGCGCGCATTCTTCTAATCGCGCTTTGTGTAAGTCCCAGTGCTCAACGACAGAATTCACCACAGAGGCTGTGGTAAAAAAGCCGTCACCATAATTTAAGCCACGATCTTGCGTGCTTATACTGGTATCTGGTGTGGTTATTTTTATTGTTTGTTTTAATTTATTC
>NZ_JAKEVN010000270.1:0-829 GCF_022398505.1 Pseudoalteromonas sp. Isolate3
ACGCAAAAAAGCCCGACTCTTTCGAATCGGGCTTTCTTTAATTTGGAGCCTGGCAATGTCCTACTTTCACATGGCAAATGCCACACTATCATCGGCGCTGTTTCGTTTCACTACTGAGTTCGGCATGGGGTCAGGTGGGTCCAAAACGCTATTGTCACCAAGCAAATTTGGTTTTAATTCGCTCTTTTGAGCAAATTAATAAATCTGGAATTCTGATATCAAGTAAATGTCTACTTTAGTTTCTTAACTTCTGTCTGTTACGCTGTCATAAAACGCGTTTGGCGTTGTATGGTTAAGCCTCACGGGTAATTAGTACAGGTTAGCTTAATGGCTCGCACCACTTCCACATCCTGCCTATCAACGTTGTAGTCTTCAACGGCCCTTCAGAGACTTTAAAAGTCTAGTGAGAACTCATCTCGAGGCCTGCTTCGCGCTTAGATGCTTTCAGCTCACGACGTTCTAAACCCAGCTCGCGTACCACTTTAAATGGCGAACAGCCATACCCTTGGGACCGACTTCAGCCCCAGGATGTGATGAGCCGACATCGAGGTGCCAAACACCGCCGTCGATATGAACTCTTGGGCGGTATCAGCCTGTTATCCCCGGAGTACCTTTTATCCGTTGAGCGATGGCCCTTCCATTCAGAACCACCGGATCACTATGACCTACTTTCGTACCTGCTCGACGTGTCTGTCTCGCAGTTAAGCTGGCTTCTACCATTACACTAACCGTACGATGTCCGACCGTACTTAGCCAACCTTCGTGCTCCTCCGTTACTCTTTGGGAGGAGACCGCCCCAGTCAAACTACCCACCAGGCACTGTCCGTAA
>NZ_JAKEVN010000271.1:0-808 GCF_022398505.1 Pseudoalteromonas sp. Isolate3
GCTATAGCTTTATATTACAAAAAAACTGAGCCAGACAGTTCTTTTCTTAAACTAATAAGTTTCAATAATTCTACTTTTGAAAATAATATTAATTAAAACTATGCAGGGATGCCATGAAACTAATTAACCCAAAATACCGTACTTTAAAACCAACGATTGAATATCTTGCTGATGAAGTCGTGCTCACTCAAGCTTGGAAAAAAACACATAATTACATTCGTGCATTTAACTGGTATGCAGATACATTGGAGTTAGATGTATCTGCCTTAAATATTGAGGACAATGTAAGCGAATGGAAAAGGCAGATTATTAGAAACAAGCTTAAACCTTTAGAGATGGTACCTGCTGCAAAAAGTGAAACATGGGTTATTGATCAAGATGGTTGGCATCCTAAAAGTATTGATAAACGAGAAGAAAACCCACCTATAAGGCCATTGGCTCACATGTCGATTAGAGATCAAACATGGGCTAGTGCTGCTATGTTGTGCCTGGCTGATGCGGTTGAATCAGAGCAAGGTAATTGCAGCGATAAAAATCAGAGTTTTGCACAAGCAAGAAGTAATAAGGTGTATAGCTACGGTAATAGACTGGTATGTGATTGGAAAAGCAAAGATCAAGCTTGGTTTCGTTGGGGAAATAGCGATACATACAGAAAGTTTTTTACTGATTATCAAAACTTCTTAAAAAGACCAATGGAGTTAGGAAGAAGTGTTTTAAATCAAGCCTCTTCTTCGGAGGAGGTTTACGTTGTTAATTTGGATTTATCAAAGTTCTACAACACAATTTGTAGAGATTTATTAATAGTTAG
>NZ_JAKEVN010000272.1:0-759 GCF_022398505.1 Pseudoalteromonas sp. Isolate3
ATAAGATGCTAAATACTCAGTGCCATAAATATACTCAATTAAAACTCTGCCAAAGAAATAAATTAATAAAAAAACCAAAACCCCGTACAAAGTTACTATGCGAATAGAAGTTATTATAACATCATACTTATCTTCACTTTTTATTTTATAAATAATTGCAGTACAAAAAGCTGTCACAACAAATGAGAATGGCTCTGTTATCTGCACAGCAACAGAATATATTGCAACATCTTGATAACTTAATAGATTACTTATAACCAACACATCTAGTTTTGTAGATAGAATGACAAAAAGAGAAGTTAACAGAAGTGGCCATATTTTTCTGAAGACATCTATAACATCTCTCACACTTATAAATAACAACTTATAGCTTTTCCATTTCCTTAAAGTAAAGTAAAAAGCAAAAAACAGTAGTGGCTGAAAAGTTACAATAGAATAAAAAATAAAGCCATTAAGATACAAAATAAATGAAAATAATACGACCAAAGAATATGATACTACAATAGACTTAAAAGCAAGCTCTCCTTTAGCTTTAGACTTCAAAAACAAAATACCAAAGTTAATTAATTGAAGAAAATAACTTAATGCAATGGAGAAGTACAAAATATTACTTACAACATCACCTGGTCGTGATAATAAGTAAAATAAAATAGTAGCAGAGGTATAAAAAAACACTCTGAGCGTGTATATTTTATTAATATATAGCTCATCTTCGCTTTTATCAGACATTAAATTTATTAAATAGGGATCATTACAGAG
>NZ_JAKEVN010000273.1:0-733 GCF_022398505.1 Pseudoalteromonas sp. Isolate3
TTTATAATGTTTGTCTCTTACTTCTCAAGTGATTCTTTTTTTTCTTGGTTCTCTACTACAGAAACATACCTACATTGGGCTGTCTGGGATTTAGTTACCCTCTCTTTAATTATCTTTTTTGCTAAATTTGTAAAAGACCATAAACCTACTGCATTTTATTATGTTTGTGCGGGATTATTAGTAAATACAGTATTATTTCTAGCTATTTACTATGACATCTATGTCAAATACACAAAAGAACCTTGGCTTCTTTGGGATATCTATTCTTTTGGTGTCAACATTGCAGATTTCGTCATGATAGTTGCACTTATCGTTGACAGAGACTTTTTGGGCTTAGTAAAAATTAAGTCATCCATATCAAATTTATTTAGACAGAAAGTAGCCCACCCACAAGCTTAAATTATGTATATAGATGCTTTTTTGGGGGACCTATTAGGGGCCTTCATTGAGTGGGGCTTTTTAATGGCCTTTTTATTTAACTTAGCAGTTAATATAAATAAAACAGACAGTAGAGTTCTCGTTTTATCTTTTATTATGATGGTTTCATACTTCATCAGCGGCTTCGTCAAGCTCTCCGTTTATAGCTATTTGAACTGGTTTTACTTTGACTTACTCACGATTGTTGTAATCTTATCTTGGATGTATTGTGCCAAGGTAGCTAACTTTTGCGGAACAACATATATCCTTTTAGGGCTAACTCTTAATTCCATACTAATGTTATCCATATATATAG
>NZ_JAKEVN010000274.1:0-706 GCF_022398505.1 Pseudoalteromonas sp. Isolate3
CACCTATACACATAAATTTCATTGATAATATGCCTTGGAAACAATCCACTTGTTGGCTTTTAGTGTTGTTAGGGTGCATTTTTAAACTAAGAAAAGAGAGCGGATTTTGTAATAAAATTAGCTTAATTTGTTTTGTTTTTTTAGGTGGAGGATTACTTGTTTCATTATCACCCATTGAAATAAATGGGTTAGACAAAGGGTTTTCGGCCTCTGTTTCAGCAACAAATAATATAAAGTTTTTTTTATTATTTGTTGCTTTTGCGGGAATAACTGTTTCATCAAGACTAAAATTAGACTTAAAAAAATACTTTAGTGAACCTCTAGCTTGGCTAGCTACATTGATAACTATTATAACTATGCTGCTTTGGTTTAGTTTTATGTATCAGTTCGAATCGGGAAACAAAAAAGTTGTACAGGAAACCATAGTTAAGTTTAAGAGTCAAACTGAACAATTACTAAAAAGGCATAACGAACTGATTACGAGGCTCGGTGAACGTTTTGAACTTTCTAATATGGCTCAACAGCCAGCTGTTTTTTTATTTGATTCGGGAACCTATATCCGTGATTTTAATTATCTAGATTATATTGGAGTATTAGATGCGCAGGGGGGGATTTACTCTTCCAATAGTAAAAATGCTTTTACAAAGCAATGGTATGATAATTATCTCACTAAAAACTTCTCCTCTTTATCTAAAAATATCATTAC
>NZ_JAKEVN010000275.1:0-660 GCF_022398505.1 Pseudoalteromonas sp. Isolate3
CAATTAAACCAAGTACCATATTTGGATACGGAGGATAAGATGAAATCAGAACACTCAGGAACCAGCCAAGCTCCAATCAAAAACAAACCTCTTATTTTTGATTACGGAAGCCTGACTATTTATGGAAAAAAATACAGAGTCAGCCCTGCCACATTTAGGGTTTTTGAGGTTCTTTATCGAAATATTGGAAAAACAGTTAATAGGTACGAATTACTAAGGATTGGTTGGCCAGAACAGAAAGCTGTTATTGGCAATGTAAATGTTTCAATTTATCAGTTAAGAATTATCTTGAATGACACCAGCTACATTATTGAAAGTGTGAGAGGAGTCGGTTTCAAGTTAATAAATATAAGGAGAGAATAAAATGAACGTATTGGACAAGAATATAGATGAGTCTATTGTTAACTTAATACTTGTTATTGACTCTTTACCACGTCTCAACTTCGCGAGAAATAACCGAGCATCTATTTCAGAGCTCTCCAGCAAACTACTTCTCGCAGGCCTAGATAACACATCACTTGAAGACAAAATAAACTTTATTAAGCTCAGCTCTACTTTTCTTAATGATGCAATGCATCATAACGACACTGAAGAAAAAGCATTAAATAGAGAAGAAATTGATTACATAAACTATGTAACAAGTAACTAAAATGATAATAC
>NZ_JAKEVN010000276.1:0-630 GCF_022398505.1 Pseudoalteromonas sp. Isolate3
TAACGATACCTGCAAGCAGGTGGGTTTCCCCATTCGGAAATCCTAGTCTCAAGCGCTTTTTACTAGCTTGACTAGGCTTATCGCAAGTTAATACGTCCTTCATCGCCTCCAACTGCCAAGGCATCCACCGTGTACGCTTAGTCACTTAACCATACAACCCAAACGGGTCTTTGTTAGTGACAGCTGTTAACTTCGCCAGAAGTTAATTCATCAAATAATGATGAGAATACTAAAGTAGATACCAATTAACCTTTCGATTAATGGCATATTTTTACTTTTGAAAACTCTTTATAGATACRARTATCTATAAGAATTTTAATATCAGCTTTCCAAATTTTTAAAGAGCATATTAATTAGTTAAACCAAGYGGTTTAGCTAACTAACAATCATCTGTGTGGACACTACGAACAAATAAGTTCTAAATCGTATAAGGAGGTGATCCAGCCCCAGGTTCCCCTAGGGCTACCTTGTTACGACTTCACCCCAGTCATGAATCACTCCGTGGTGAACGTCCTCCCGAAGGTTAGACTATCCACTTCTGGAGCAACCCACTCCCATGGTGTGACGGGCGGTGTGTACAAGGCCCGGGAACGTATTCACCGCATCATTCTGATATGCGATTACTAGCGA
>NZ_JAKEVN010000277.1:0-627 GCF_022398505.1 Pseudoalteromonas sp. Isolate3
AATTTATATATGACTATACAAGTTCATTAATGCATAGCACATCATATTTATGTGGTTGAAAAATAAAGTTTCATAGTGCTAGATGGCAATCAGTAGCAGTAAAACCGTAAGAAGCCACTTTATTTGATAACAGGTCAAATTAAACTGGTAATCGGATTATCTGTAAGTTTGAGTATGTAAAAAAATTGTAATGGTTTGGAGGTGCTTAGTGACTTTGGAATCATTGTAAGTGCAGCTTTAACTGAAAAACATCCATATAAGTGAAAAGTACACATCAAAAAGTGATAGCCAAATATAAAGTGTTAACTTGTTATGGGCTTTAGTTAGTTAATGAGTCGTCATATTTTTTTTGATAATACAGCCAGGCTTTAGGACTAAGATTGGTGAATGCTGCTAACTGCTCAGCGAGTTTAACATTCACATCTTGCCTTTCATTTAGGAAATGAAGAACCCAATCAGGAATGGTGGTATTGTCTAAATTCTTTTTGAATCTACGCTTCAGAACATCAGATGGATGAGGGCGGTATAAGGATTTGTGCCTATTTACAGTTTGTGATTTTTTCACCAACGATGTGACGTACATAAAGTTCAGCCTTTTATTAATACCAAAAATACATTATAGAGTAT
>NZ_JAKEVN010000278.1:0-586 GCF_022398505.1 Pseudoalteromonas sp. Isolate3
ATATATATTTAATAAAGCAGGAATAAAAAACAAACGCCTTACTAACATCGATTCTAAAATTGTAATGTCAAATATATAAGATAAACCGAAAGATAAAGCAAAAACGAAAAGGCAACCCTTCAACAATAAATTGACTTTTGACTCAAATGAGTTTTCTCCCCAGAGAAATGCAAGCATAATAAAAATAGTTAAAAAAACAGACTTATGGCCAGTTGTCATATATAAATATAAAAGAACAAATATCGATAAAATTATCATCCACAATCGCTTTGAGACTACACCATAAATAATTCCCAAAGGACATATGCATTTTGCTAACCAATAATATGAATATGAAGAAAATGAATTATTATTCTCCCTAGCCGACAATCTAACTTCATAAATTCCTTCAAACATGAATACACCAAAATTCAGAGAAATACCATGCGCAGCTATGACCCCCAAAGTACAAACTAATAACAGCAAAAACCACAAATTAACCCGATTCCTGTCCGATAGTTGAGGAGCCTTAATAACAGGTAGATATATCAACAAAATATGTGTAATAGGGATGGAAAGAAAAGAAAAGAAAAGTATTAAATAAGAC
>NZ_JAKEVN010000279.1:0-585 GCF_022398505.1 Pseudoalteromonas sp. Isolate3
TAGCGTTTTGTAGCGTTTTGGACCCACCTGACCCCATGCCGAACTCAGTAGTGAAACGAAACAGCGCCGATGATAGTGTGGCATTTGCCATGTGAAAGTAGGACATTGCCAGGCTCCAAATTAAAGAAAGCCCGATTCGAAAGAGTCGGGCTTTTTTGCGTCTGGAGCTGTCAGCTTTCAGCCGTTAGCTGAAATATGGGGTTGTATAGTGCTGAGACTCCCTCAGCAACAAAACCCTGTAGGAGGCACGTCAGTGCCGTATCTAGACCTTAACAAACACATTCATGGCTAAAGTCATTCCTACAACTACACTTTGCCTAGAGCCTAGAACCTCCGGCAGAGGGAGACGCAGCACCAAACAGCTCCATCGCGCTGAAAGCTGACAGCTCCAGACGCAAAAAAGCCCGACTCTGCCCGACTCTTTCGAATCGGGCTTTCTTTAATTTGGAGCCTGGCAATGTCCTACTTTCACATGGCAAATGCCACACTATCATCGGCGCTGTTTCGTTTCACTACTGAGTTCGGCATGGGGTCAGGTGGGTCCAAAACGCTATTGTCACCAAGCAAATTTGGTTTTAATTCGCT
>NZ_JAKEVN010000028.1:0-37875 GCF_022398505.1 Pseudoalteromonas sp. Isolate3
GTTGAAGCTGGTATCATCAACGTGAATGACGAAGTTGAAATCGTAGGTATCAAAGAAACTACGAAGACAACTTGTACAGGTGTTGAGATGTTCCGTAAGCTTCTAGACGAAGGTCGTGCGGGTGAGAACATCGGTGCACTTCTACGTGGTACTAAGCGTGAAGACGTTGAACGTGGTCAAGTACTAGCTAAGCCTGGTTCAATCACTCCACACACGAAGTTCACTTCAGAAGTATACGTACTTTCTAAAGATGAAGGTGGTCGTCACACTCCATTCTTCAAAGGTTACCGTCCACAGTTCTACTTCCGTACAACTGACGTAACAGGTGACGTACAGTTACCAGACGGCGTTGAAATGGTAATGCCTGGTGATAACATCAAGATGACTGTAGAACTAATCTGCCCAATCGCGATGGACGAAGGTTTACGCTTCGCTATCCGTGAAGGTGGTCGTACAGTTGGTGCTGGTGTTGTTGCAACTATCGTTGAGTAATATCAACAGATAGAGCTTCACAGCTTATAAAAAGGTCGCCTAGGCGGCCTTTTTTAATATCTGTAGAAAAGCTATCAGCTATCAGCTGTCAGCTTTCAGACGTCAGATTAGATTGAGAGGGTTGTTTAGTGTGGTGTCTCACTCGGCATTTGCCCTGTTCATTCTTAGGGCAGGTTGGTTTGAGTGGAGCGAAGCCCAACACAATCCATGTAAACCTGTTCTCTGATAAACCCGAATCACCATAAATCACTCCCAAGATTAGGCTGACCTAGAACCTCGCTAACTCACACCTAGCAACTAGCCCTATTATTTCCCCTAAAACTAAATACTTACCTTCTTGCATTGCTTGTGCTGTTTCACCATTTCGTCATGAAAAGTCACTTTTTTAGTAACAATGCGTTCTTAGTATTACTGCGCTAATTATCCAAGTGCAGCTTAGTTAGCACTCAAATTCTTAAAATAATGTACTAACGGAACGTAACGATGAAAATTAATAAAATTGCTACTGCAATTGGTTTAACGTTGGCATTGTCAGCCACGGCCAATGCAGGTGTGTTACCAGACAGTCAAAAACAAAATGATTGGTATAGTGCTGCTGAAATAAAATTAACAGAAAAAGAAGCGGCGGCCCAGGTTGAGCAAACGTTTAAAGCTAAAAATGTCATTCTATTTGTTGGTGATGGTATGGGTATTTCAACGCTTACTGCATCGCGTATCATGGCGGGTCAAATGGAAGGTAAGTCGGGCGAAGAAGGCTTATTAAGCTTTGAGGAGTTTCCTTACTCTGCGCAAATCAAAACGTATAACGTTGATGCGCAAACACCTGACTCAGCAGGCACAATGACAGCAATTATTTCAGGCGTTAAAACTGATGTTGGTGTAATTGGTGTAAACGAAAACATCGAGCGTGGCAAGTGTGCAACAGTTGCGGGTAACGAATTAATTACTGCTACAGAGCTTGCGGAAATCAAAGGTCTAGCAACAGGCGTTATTTCAACAGCGCGCATTACACACGCAACACCTGCAGCAACGTATGCAAAATCAGCCGATCGTAACTGGGAAGATGTATCAGACATGCCAGCTGATGCTGTAGAAGCGGGTTGTGAAGACATTGCATCGCAACTCGTTAATTTCGAGAAGAACCTTGAAGCACGCTTCGTAGGAACCGACGTTGATGGTCTTGAGGTGGTGATGGGCGGTGGTCGTCGTCACTTTTTACCGAAAGACGCAGCATTCAACTCAGCTGATGCAGTCAGTGAAGTGGAAGGTGACCGTACGGATGAGCGTGACCTAACGGCGGAATGGCAAGAAATGTACCCTGATGGCAAGTACGTGATGGACCAAGCAGGCTTTGATACGCTTAATGCCGATACAAAACGTGTATTCGCATTGTTCAATGAGTCACACATGCAATATGAAGCTGACCGCGCTAACGATGTAGCGGGTGAGCCGTCATTATCTGAAATGACGGGTAAAGCGATTGATATCTTAAAGAGCAATGAAAAAGGCTTTTTCTTAACCGTTGAATCTGGTCGTATTGATCATGCTCACCATGCGGGTAATGCTTACAACGCGCTAAACGATACTGTTGAATTTGCCAAAGCTGTGCAAACAGCTGTAGAAAACACCAATCCAGAAGAAACTCTTATCCTTGTTACCGCTGACCACAGTCATGTATTTACTATCGCAGGTTATCCAAAGCGCGGTAACCCTATCTTAGGCCAAGTAGTTGCAATAGGTAGCGAAGAGCCAAGCCTTGCTGCTGATGGTATGCCTTACACTACAGTGGGTTATGCAAATGGTTTAGGTTTCCGTGATTTAGGCGATGAGACAGATGCAGATGTATCTTATAACGAAGCAGCATTGGCTGGTCGTGTTGATTTAACGGGGGTTGATACAACGACACCTGGTTATCACCAAGAAGCCACTGTGCCATTAGGTTCTGAAACTCATGCGGGTGAAGATATTTCACTTCATGCAAAAGGTCCAGGTGCGCAACTAGCACAAGGCGTTGTGGAGCAAAACGTAATTTTCCACATCATTAACCAAGCTCTAGAACTAATTGAAGAATAATGGCGACGACGATGAAAAAACTAAATTTAATTTCTCTTGCTGTAGTAGTGGCATTAGCGGGTTGTTCTGATGACAATGACAACTCACCAAAAACATTAACCGTTGAAAATACATTAGCTGTTGGTTCTGAGCAGTGCGTAAACGGTGGTACAGAAACCCTAACAGGTGCAGATAGCAATGATAATGGTCAGCTAGACTCAGCAGAAGTAACGGATACAAGCGTTGTATGTAATGCACCGGCAACGTCGTTAACAGCATCGCAATTAGCGCCGTTGACTGATAATGAGTGGTTTAAGTCAGCACAAGTTAAAGTCGCTAACAGCGAAGAAAACATTGCTGCAGTTGTAAAAGAGTCAGGTAAAGCGAAAAACGTGATCCTATTCGTGGGTGACGGCATGGGTATTTCAACGGTCACTGCTGCACGTATCATGGCGGGTCAGCTAGAAGGTAAGCTAGGTGAAGAGCATCAGCTTAGCTTTGAAACACTACCATTCTCAGGTTTTGCTAAAACTTATAACGTAGATGCGCAAACACCTGATTCAGCGGGTACGATGACAGCAATGGCATCGGGCGTAAAAACGGATGCTGGCGTTATCGGTGTTGATGAAGACATCGAGCGCGGTAACTGTGCAACGGTTGCAGGTAATGAACTAGTGACAGCTACTGAACTTGCTGAGATTGCAGGTAAGTCGACAGGTATTGTTTCTACAGCGCGTATCACTCACGCAACACCTGCAGCAACGTATGCAAAATCGGCTGACCGTAACTGGGAAGACGTATCAGACATGCCAGAAGCGGCAGTTACCGCTGGCTGTGAAGATATTGCATCGCAATTAGTTAACTTTGAAGCAAACCTAGAAGCACGCTACGAAGGCCTAGATGTTGATGGTTTAGAAGTTGTCATGGGTGGCGGTCGTCGTCATTTCTTACCGAAAGACGCAGCTTTTAATTCTGCTGATGCTGTGAGCTCTGTAGAAGGTGACCGTACAGATGGTCGTGACCTAACAGCTGAATGGAAAGCTAAATACCCTGCAGGTCAATATGTGATGGACCAAGCTGGTTTTGATGCAATCGATGCAGATACAACAGAGCGCCTATTTGGTTTATTCAATGAATCACATATGCAATACGAAGCAGATCGTGCTAACGATGTTGCGGGCGAGCCGTCACTTTCAGAAATGACCGCAAAGGCAATTGATATTTTAGATAACAATGCAAATGGCTTTATGTTAACAGTTGAAGCGGGACGTATTGATCATGCCCACCACGCAGGTAATGCCTATAACGCATTGAGCGACACTGTTGAGTTGTCAAAAGCTGTACAAGTTGCCCTTGATAAGACTAGCATTGAAGATACGCTAATCATCGTAACTGCTGACCATAGCCACGTATTTACCATTGCAGGCTATCCAAAACGTGGTAACCCAATTTTAGGTAAAGTAGTACCAGTGGGTAGTGATGAGCCATCACTGGCTGCAGACAATATGCCATACACAACGGTTGGTTATACTAATGGTGGCGGCTTCCGAGATTTAGGCGATGAGACTGATGCTGATGCAGGTTATAACTTTGCGCCAGTAACAGGGCGTGTTGATTTAACTGATGTTGACACAACAACACCAGGCTTCCATCAAGAAGCTGTTGTACCACTAGGCTCAGAAACACACGCAGCAGAAGATGTTGGTGTGTATGCAGTAGGCCCAGGTGCACATTTAGTAACAGGTACTAATGAGCAAAGCCTTATTTTCCATGTTATGGATTATGCCGCTGACCTTGTTAAACAAGCCGATGCTAAATTAGCACAATAATGAGTGCTTGGGAGGCTCTAAGCCTCCCTTACTCAATTAGTTATAAAGTAAACCAAGATAAAAAGAGAATCCCGTGAAAGCAGCCATCTTACTTGCCTCATTACTTAGCCCACTTGCTGTTGCAGGGCAATGCGATATGAACACCGGTTTTACGCAAGCAGACTATAAAGTCACAACAGATATAGTTGCTAATAAGCAGCATACTGAAAACACCTTTACCCTTTGGCGTACGCCTCATCAGGTGGCTAAGCAGAATCCACAGTTTATTGAGCTATGGCAGCAGTTGCGCAATCAACAAATTCGCCCAATTCGTTATTTTCAGCATGCGCAGCGTGGTATTGAATATCAACCATCGGAAGTGCAAGGTGAACAAGATTGGAGTAGCAAATATCAGCTAGTAAGCGATAAATTCCTAGCCTCTATGACGCACCAAAAAAGCGCAGGAGAAGGCTGTGAGCTAACGGATTATTACACACAACAGCAGGGTGATAGCAAAATAGAGTTAAGCTGGCTTGCCAATCAAAAGTTACTCAAAGCAATTCGTATTTCAACACCCAGCTATAGCCGTGAAATTGTTTTAACAGCCAGCCATCACAATCAGCAAAAAGTGCAGGTAGAATTTGCGAAATGGGATAACTATCAAACGACCGATTACGCAGATATCGGTGATAATGAAAGCGACCCGTTTTTAGCTAAAATGATCAACTTAGGGTTTGTTGAGCATGGTGCAAGCGGATTTTATGATGCGCAAGGTAATCAGCTAAAAGGTGAGCATGGGCATCATCACTAATTAAATATCGCAATGCCGCTTTTTTAGCGGCATTTTTGTATCTGCAACTCAGCGTTGCTAGCGCTACTCATTGCCCTTTTCAGCTAAGATAAAATTATGTGCTTCAACGAAGTGTTGCAACTATTGTCTGGTTTGATTGGTAAATTTTGCGATTGTTGCTTAAGTTTAACCAAGGAGGAACAGCCATGACAAAAATAAATACAAAACACCCCGCAGGTACTTTCTGCTGGGCAGAGTTATGCGCGAAAGACTGGCTAGCTGCGAAGCAATTTTATACGCAATTATTTGATTGGGATTTTGACGACCAACCAATAGGCGAAGATATGTTTTACACCATGCTGCAAAAGCAAGGTGATGATATTGCCGCTATGTATCAACTGCCAGCAAGTATGAGCGAGATGCCAACCCATTGGTTATTGTACATTGCTGTTGATGATGTTGATCAAAGCACAGAGCAGGCAAAATCATTAGGTGCAACTGTTTTGGCAGGGCCGCATGATGTAATGAAAGCAGGTCGCATGGTGATGCTACAAGAGCCAGGCGGTGCAACATTTGCCTTGTGGCAAGCTGGTGAGCATATCGGGGCTAAACGAGTGCAAGAGCTTAACCTGCCTTACTGGTTTGAACTTGTGTCGAAAGACATGCAAAAAAGTCGCGACTTTTATTGTCAGTTATTTGGATGGCAGTTTGAGGTGAAACCCATGGAGGGCATGGACTACATCTTATTCACCATTGATGAGCAACCGATAGCAGGCATGCTTGAAATGACCAATGAATGGCCAGATGACATTCCACCCCATTGGATGCCGTATTTTGCCGTAGCAGATTGCGATCAGGCGGTTGCCAAAGCAACGCAGCTTAATGGGGTTATTTGTGTGCCAGCGACAGACATCCCAGATGTTGGGCGCTTTAGTGTTATTACCGATCCACAAGGGGCTGTATTTTCAATTCTTAAATCAACCATTGATGAATTAACTTAACATCTTGGTTTTTGTTAATCTGTCCCAAGGTATATATATACCCAAGCCACCTCAAGATGTTGAAACTCGCACCTTGAGGTGGTTTGGATAAAGAAAACCCAACTAAGGAGCAGATTGATGACTAAGCATGTGGTGGTTACAGGGGCCAATAAAGGTATTGGCCTTAATTTTTGTAAACAGTATTCAGCCCAAGGTTACCGTGTTACTGCAGTGGTTCGCACGCCAAGCGAAGAGCTCCAAGCACTCGATGTGAAAGTTATTAGCGACATTGATGTATCTAACGCCGATGATGTTGCAACACTTGCCAATTACTTACACGGCGACAAAATTGATATTTTGATTAATAACGCCGGTATTTTTCATAACGAAACTTTAGCTGACATGGACTTTGCTGCCATCGAAAAGCAAATAAGTGTGAACAGTATCGCGCCTATTCGTATTACTCATGCGTTACAGCAAAACTTAGGTATTGATGCAAAAGTGGCGATGATCACATCGCGCATGGGTTCAATTGCTGATAATGGCTCGGGCGGTTACATCGGTTATCGTATGTCAAAAGCCGCGCTTAATGCAGCTAGTGTTAGTTTAGCCCATGAGTTAAAAGATAAAAAAATTGCCGTAGGGTTATTCCATCCGGGCTTTGTACAAACGCAAATGGTTAATTTTGCAGGAGATATCAGCCCTGAAACTGCTGCAGAGCGGCTCATCAAACGGATTGATGAATTAAGTCTTAGCAACACAGGTGGGTTTTGGCATTCAAACGGCGAAACGCTACCTTGGTAATTCTTTTTTCTAGGTTTTTATAACTCGGCTAGTTAGCAGCTAAAAAGCTGCTAACGGCTGATAAGTTTCGCTAATTATTGAACTTATAGTTTGCTATACTCGTACAATTAAAAGTCATTTTGATGTAGAGAACAGCACATGGAATTAGAGCAAAATAGCGATTTAACCCTTCCTCTTTTTTATTTCGATGAAAATCTTCATAGCCGTGACATCGAGTCTCCAGATTTACTATTGCATGTAACGCTAAGCGAAGAGTTACTCGCACAGCTTTGCCAAAACCCAGCTGTTGATAGCAGTGTCGCAATTGCTATTAATGAATACCGTCTTGAAGTGTTAAATGACGACTATCAAGCATTGAATGATGGCGAGCACGATGCGCAACTTACTTTAGTTCGTGGGCCACTATTAAGCGCTATGCTTAGCTGCGACAATGACCAAACCTTTGTGTCGCCGCAAGTTGATATGATGCCGACCTTTGATTTAGGTGATGACGTTGAAGATATCGAGGAGGAAGGATGAGAAAACTCCTCACGACCGTATTTGGCCTCATTTTATTAAGTGGCTGTGCTTATTTAGGTGCAGCTCATTACGATGAACTATTTGGTGAAGAGCAGCCAAGAGAGCGTGTTGTTGGCGCATCAACTTTAGAGGGGGCAGAGTTTTTAAACGATGTAAAACCTGTTCTCGATACTCGTTGTGTTGTTTGTCACGGCTGTTATGACGCACCTTGTCAGCTTAAATTATCTTCAGTTGAAGGAATTGACCGAGGTTTAAGTAAAGAGCTTGTCTATGATGGTACTCGTTTATTAGCGCAAGAGCCAAGCCGCTTACTATTTGATGCGACAAGTACCGCTCAGTGGCGTGAAAAAGGTTTTACCCCAGTACTAAATGAGCGTGCACAAACAGAAGAAGCTAATCTTGCTGGAAGTGTGCTTTACAATGCTTTAGTGCTTAAGCAAAGCAGCCCACTGCCTAAGCAAGCTATTTTAGGCGATGAGTTTGATTTTTCACTCGATCGTGAACAAACATGTACCACGATGAACGAGTTTGACTCATTTGCTAAGGATAATCCTCACAGTGGTATGCCTTATGGTTTGCCTGGTATCTCAAGCGAAAAATTTCAGCACCTTGCTAAATGGCTTAAAAAGGGCGGTTACCTTGCTCATATTGAGCCTCCTGAAGAAGGAGTGCTAAAACAAGTCGAACGCTGGGAAGCTTTCTTAAACCAAGATGGTTTAAAGCATCAACTAGCGGCTCGCTATATCTATGAGCACTGGTATTTAGCACATATTTACTTCCCTGAGCATGGCGATAAACACAGTTATTTTAAGCTAGTACGTTCTTCGACTCCGCCGGGTGAAGAGATTAAATATATTAGTACACGTCGCCCTTATGAAGATCCTAAGGTTGAGCGAGTTTACTACCGATTGATGCATGACCGTTCGACTATCTTAGCGAAAACACATTTACCTTTAGCATTAAATGACGAAAAGCTAGCGCGCATAAACTCGCAATTTATTGAGGCTGATTACCAAGTAAATAAACTACCAAGCTATAAACCAGAAGTCGCATCAAACCCATTTAAAGCGTTTGCTGCAATCCCAGTAAACTCACGCTATCAATTTATGCTTGATGAAGCTGAGCTGATTATTATGGGCTTTATTAAAGGGCCTGTTTGTCGTGGTCAAATTGCGTTAAACGTGATTAACGATCAGTTCTGGGTTGGCTTTGCGAAACCTGAAATGGCGGCGACACCAAAAGTGGGTGAATTGTTGTTACAACATGAAGATGCCTTAGCATTACCAGCTGAAGAAGAAAGTAATGCCTTGCCGATTTCTAGTTGGGTGAAGTATTCAAAACGCCAAAACAAATATTTGTCTGCTAAAGTTGCACTGGCAAATAAAATGTTTGAGAACGGTCAGCACCTAACAACAGATTTACTTTGGCAAGGTGATGGTCATAACCAAAATGCAGCACTTACGGTGTTTCGTCATTTTGATAGCGCAACGGTTGTTAAGGGCTGGATTGGCCAGCAACCAAAGACCGCTTGGATACTTGACTACGCATTATTTGAACGTATTCACTACCTGCTGGTGGCGGGCTTTGATGTGTATGGCAACATTGGTCATCAATTGTTAACTCGCTTGTATATGGACTTTTTACGTTTAGAGGGTGAAGCAAACTACCTTGCCTTGTTACCAGAAGCTAAGCGTAAAGAAATTAAAGCCCAGTGGTATCGTAAATCACCACCTAGCTTAACGAGCTTCTTTGAAGATGAATTGTCATTTAGTCAACCTACAGGCATTGAATACAAAACCAAGGACCCTCAATCTGAGTTGTTCAATATGCTTAAAGACAAACTGAAGCCCATTTTGAGTCCTCGCTATGACTATACCAAAGTGCCTGAACCATTAGCTAAAATTAACGATCTTCCGGTTAAAGCCGTTAACTTGCTGCCGCAAATTTCATTTGTGTTAGTCAAAGGTAGCGATGATAAACATAAGGCATACACCCTGATCCACCATAATGCTCATTACAATATTTCAAGCTTACTGAACGAAGAGGGGCAGCGTGCTTATGATGAAGATACTGTGACGATTGTGCCTGGATTTATAGGTGATTACCCAGAAGCAATTTGGTATCTACACAACGAACAGCAGATTGCTGCATTTGCAGCTGGGCTTGCAAAAGCAACAGATGAAGCAGCCTACAGAGATCTGAAAAGCGAGTTTGCAATTCGCCGTACGCATCCGCAGTTTTGGCAATATAGTGATATTTTACACCGTGTAGCAAAAGAATATCGTGGCGTCGAGTTTGGTTTGTTTGATTATAATCGATTGGAAAATAGATAAATTTCTGTTGAGTGTCATCTTTAAAGCCCACTTCAAGTGGGCTTTCTTGTATTCTATGAACTACAATTATTTTAAAAAAATAATGAGTAAAGCACGTTGCAGCTAATCATAGATATTAGAAAACGATATCGCTGGGGATTATTGGCGATTGCTATATTGATCTCTGTATCAGCTATCTTGATACAGAGCCTTTTGTATATCCAAAAGGGTGATGCCAAAGTCATTAATATTGCCGGTAAGCAACGCATGCTGTCACAAAAAATAGCCTTGTATGGCAATGCACTTACCAATCTTGAATCCGAACATTTTCAACAGCAACACCGAAGGCTATTGCAACAATCCGTTGAGCAGTTCATTGCAGGACATCAATTTTTAATTCAGCAAGATGAGCAAGGTCACTATATTCATTTGAATGAGGCGCTTGAGGCTCATTACTTCTCGCCGCCTACTGCATTAGATGAGCACGTGAAGCGTTATGTTAGTAAAGCGCAGCTATTACTCAACAATACCGATGGTTTTGGCTATGTGGATCGCCCAACATTTGTTAGCAACCAGCTTGAGGCGCTGCTAACTAAACTGGACCAAGCGGTTAAATTACTTGAGCAAAAATCAGTTCAAAAAGTGACATTTTTGGCGGTTTTAGAGTTGTTGTTTTGGCTCACAACCATAGCGTTATTAGTCGCTGAGCTATTTTTCATTTTTAAACCTATGGAGAAACTGATCACTAACAACATTGCTAAGTACAAGGAGCAAAAAGAGTTTGCTGAGCGTGTAAATAAAAATAAAGAGCGTTTTATTGCCCGCACCAGTCACGAGTTTAGAACACCATTGCAAGGATTAACTGCATCAATCGAAGCCCTTGATATTAGCGACAGTCAGCAGCTAACTAAACAGCAGGCGCTTTATTGCGTTAACAGGTTGGTGGCAATGCTAGATGAGTTAAATGACTTACATCAGCTTACCTCGGGAGAATGGCAGTTAAGCTTTACTAGCAGCAATTTGTTATCAACATTAAAGCAAGCTATCTCACCGTTTGGATATGCCTGTAATGATAAAGGTATTACCTTGAGCGTGAATTTAGCTGAGTCACTCAATAAAGAGGTAATCACTGACCATGCTAGGCTGACTCAAATCGTTGCTGAAATTATTAATAATGCCGTTAAATTTACTCCAAGCCAAGGCCGTATTGCCGTAACAGCAGCGTGTCAGGGTGAGCGGCACTTTGTAATGGAAATACAAGATAACGGTAAAGGCTTTGAAAAACCGTCGACAGACTTACTTAGTTACGAAAATGACTTTGAACAACATTTCCAAGGGTTAAAAACTGGGGTGCTACGGGTTATGCACATTGTCAAAGCATTAAAGGGAGAGATCCAATTTATTAATGCCGAGCCACAAGGTGCGAAAGTGGTGGTGAATTTAGAGCTAGAGTGTGCAACCACACCTGCAATGCCTGAGTCACTTCCGCAATCTTTACATTGCTTAATCGTCGAAGATAACCCACTTAATGCCACTATTTTAGGACGTATAGTAAGTCATTTAAATTACAGTTTTGATGTGGCTGAAAATGGTTTAATCGCCACAGATAAAACGTCAGATAAGCACTATGATTTAATCTTTATGGATTTGAATATGCCGGTTATGGATGGCTTTAAAGCAATTGATATTATTCGCAATGAGCAGGGCCAGCAGGTGCCTATTTTGGTGGTAACTGCCAATACATCAAATGATGATTTGCAACGAGTGTATGAGCTTGGGGCAAACCTGCACGTATACAAACCTATCACCCTAGATTCGGTGCAAAAAGCTCTCAGCATTTTATTTACTGAGAGCTCACAGGGATAACCTAAGTATTAAATTAGTGTGTTACCTTGATGTCGCCAACACCCACTTCTACTTCAATATCGTATTGGCCGTTGCCACGATAGCTTGAGTGCGAGCTAACAACTTTTCGGCTGGTATTACCGTCATTTTTTAAGCCGCGAATTTTGGTGTCGCCCACACCGGTATCAAGCTCTATGTGTTTGTAGTCATCAAGCGCACTATCAATTCTTACCGCGCCCACACCTAGTTCAATATCAACCGAATTACTCGCATCGTTAATTTCGATATCGCCAACACCTAGTTCGACATCAATTGCCATCGATTTAGGCATTTTTACATGCCAGTCTTGTTGAATGTCATCGTTATCTAATTTTAAGTTAAGTGAGCTAGCACTTTGCGAATGGCTTAATTCAATATCTGATAAATCAACATCAGAGCTGAACCAGCTATTGTCATTCTTTGGTTCAATGCGTACCGTAACTACGACTTCGCTGCCGTCATAGCTTTCGACTTCTAAGCTGCCTACCGGAAAATCAATATCAAGCTGGCTTGCGCCATTAATTGCGAAGTTGTGACTTAGTTCGCGTGAATCTTTTGCCATAGCGTATGACGTTGTCAGTGCTAGGCCTATTGCTGCTACACAAAGTAATTTTTTCATAGTCTGTTTCCTGTTGATGACCTTTTATACCTTAGTCGCAGCTGTGTTCAAAAAAGGTTTAAACGAATTTTATTTTTTTATCGAATGCGGTAACGTCAACCTAACGGTAACTTAGAATGAGGATTCAAAGTGCAACAAGTACAGTTGGTTAATGTTAAAGCCAGCCTAAAGGGGCAGGGTAATGACGTTTATTATTTAGATGATCTCAATATCAATGTATCGCCATTGCAGCAATGGGTTTTACTAGGCGCTAATGGCGCGGGAAAATCGGCCGTGGCTGCTGCCATTGCAGGTTTTGCGAAAATAGAGCAAGGCCACTATGAGAATCGCTTTGAGCGAATTGCGTTAGCTTCCCCTGACAGTCAAAAGCAACTCCTCGCAACTGAGCTTACAAAAGATCTAGATGATATTATTGATGGCGTAACTACTTTTAGTACGGTTTATGAGCTTATAATTGCTGGTCGGGACGAACATCAGCTTGATAGCGAGTTGCTTCAGCAGTTAATTAGCCTATTTGATTTTAGTGACAAAGTTAGCAAAGCATTTCGCGATTTATCAACCGGTGAAACCCGCAAACTTATGCTGATTCGAGCATTAATAGGTCGACCAGATTTACTTGTACTTGATGAGCCTTTTGATGGTTTAGATGTCACGGCCATGACTGAGCTCAATCAGTTACTAGCTAAGTTTAGTAAAACAACGACCCTCATTTTTGTGCTCAATCGGTTAACGGAAATACCAGATTTTGTTGATCACTACGCCTATGTTAAAGAGGGCCATGTGATTCAGCAATTAGCAAACCCCTCCCCTGAGCAGCGCGATGACTTACTAAAGTTATTACATCTCACTCATACTCAGTTACAGATACCTGAGGCTGATATTGACCATCAAGCGCCTCCGCTCGATGACTCTATGCTGGTAAGACTCAATAACGCAGCAGTGGGCTATGGCGGTGAGGTCGTTTTTGAAAAACTAAACTGGCAAATAAACCAAGGCGAGCATTGGCAGTTAACAGGCAAAAATGGTTCAGGTAAAACCTGTTTGCTGAACCTTATCACTGGTGATAACCCACAGTGTTATAACAATGATATTAAGGTGTTTGGCTATCAGCGCGGAAGTGGTGAGAGTATTTGGCAAATTAAACAGCACATTGGTTATATTTCTAACGCGCTGCATATGGATTATCGGGTCAGTATCTCGGCGCTCAATACGGTAGTTTCGGGCTTTTATGACAGCATTGGTCTTTATCAAAAAGCCACTGATAAACAGCTAACCATTGCTAAAAAGTGGTTGGCTTTATTAGGTTTAAGTGATAAACAAAGCAGCTCATTTAGTCAGTTGTCTTTTGGTGATCAACGCTTGCTGTTAATTGCACGAGCTATGGTTAAGCACCCTAATTTATTGATTCTTGATGAACCTTGCTTAGGTCTCGATGAAGCAAATAGGCAGCGAGTTTTATTACTGATAGAAAAGATCTGCGCTGCAGGTACCAGTACCGTGGTTTATGTTAATCACCACGCGAGTGATAAAATTGCAGGTATCGAAAACTATTTAGAGATGTCTGATTTCACAAAAAAAGCGCCATAAAGCGCTTTTTATATTCGGATTACTTAACTTAGATACGGGTAATGGTAAAACCTTTATCTGTTAGTTGTTTTAACAATCCGTGTTGCTCAGGTAGGTGTAAAGCCCCGACAGCAATAAACAGCTTTTCTTTACCGATGCGAGCAGATAGTTGATTAACCCAATTGTTGTTACGGTCTATCAACATAACTTGCTCACTTAGCTGACCATATTGAGAGTCATCAAAACTTTCGTTGTAAAACTGCGTAAGTGTTTTCATATCGCCAGATTTCCAAGCCTTAATAAGACCAAAAAAGTAGGTATCTACATCAGCAAGTTGGTCGAATGTTTCTTCGATCATTTTGTCATTCATAATTGCTAAGTGTTCAAACATTTCCATTTGGTGTTCTAGGGTTTCTAGCTCACCAACTGATATGTCATGCTGTTTAGCATAAGCAAGTACTTGCTTGTCGATGCCGTACTGATCTGAAAAACCAACACTTTGGAACTCCATTTGCATCATGGTGACCATTACCGCCCACGGTGCTAGGTTTTTAAACATCGCAATATCAATTGATTTATCAGCAAAGTATTTTTGTAATTTAGTGTAGTTTTCTGGCGATAACTCTGACTGTAAGGTTTTACCATTTTTCAGCATCATAAATGGCAATGACCGGCGCTGCATTTCCATGGGGGAAATCACGCTGATATCGACTTCAACGATGACTTTATCTGAGTTATCGAGTGCTTTAGTTACCTTGCTTGGTAATCCTTTCATGCTTTTATCACCAACATGGACAGTACCAAATAAATAAGAAGTAACTCCGTTTTTCTCTACTTTCCATAATCCCGGCTCTGCGAGTACATGTTGGCTGAAACCAAGCAGTAGCAGCATAAAAAACAGGGCATTTATACGCTGGACGAACTTCATAACTTTCCTTTTCATAACGTGGTTATTTTCAATACTAAACTAATTTTTCAGAGGCGTTAAAATAAATCAGCTTAAAGCAAAGAAAATTGCATGTTTTTGATAAAAATTAATCAATCATAGAATAGTGAATAACGAGGTATGAAATTTCGATATATAAAAAATAGTGAAATATAAATCTCGATATTTTCATTTGTTAGATATTTATTTCTTTAATTTTGCTTTTTAGACTGTTTTTTGAATTGATTTTTATGTTGACTTACAGGCCCTAGCGCGGTACTAATAGAAAAAGGCAGCGGGATGGCTAGATATCCGCTACAAATGAACAAATTTTGGTTACAGATAAATGCTTACAAACAAACTTTCTCTAATTCTAATTAACGTCGTGGTGATTATTATCACCGCGGGGGCTAGTTAGTGCTTAGAGAAAAGTAAAGCATTTAAAAGCCCCCCGCACTTAACAGTTCGGGGGGCTTTTTCGTTTTAAGGTTTGAGTCGCAGCAAATACACAATGTCACTGAGGAATGAGGATTTACGATGACAGGCGCAGAGTTAACAATCGATTTATTAGCTAAACATGGCGTTAAGGATGTTTTTGGTTACCCGGGTGGTGCCATTATGCCTATTTACGACGCTTTGTACGGTGCGCCAGTCAAACATTATTTGACCCGTCATGAACAAGGGGCTGGCTTTGCCGCTGTGGGTTTTGCGCGAAGCACAGGTAAGTTAGGCGTGTGTTTTGCAACTTCCGGCCCTGGGGCGACCAACTTAATCACAGCCCTTGCCGATGCGATGATGGATTCAGTGCCATTACTTGCTATCACAGGTCAAGTACCAACCGCAGCGATAGGCTCCGACGCCTTTCAGGAAGTGGATGTGTTAGGCATGTCGTTATCTTGCACCAAGCATAGTTACATGGTTGAAAGAGCTGAAGATTTAGCCGAAATATTACAAGAAGCCATCCACTTAGCGCAAAGCGGCCGTCCTGGCCCTGTGTTAGTGGATATTCCGAAAGACATCCAAATGGCGCAAGTACCATTTCATCCTTGGTTAGCTGCCGAAGATCACTTACCAAAATTAGACTCAAACCAAGTTGCTATTGCCAATCAAATCTTAAGTGAAGCGCAGCGCCCTGTAGCGTATATCGGTGGTGGTGTACAAGCTGCCAGTGCACAAGATGAACTAATGCAGTTTTTAGAAAAAACACATATGCCTGCAGTATCAACGTTAAAAGCGTTAGGTAGTGTATTACCTGATTATGAATATGACCTAGGAATGCTAGGTATGCATGGTGGTAAAGCGGCTAACTTAGCGGTGCAAGAGTGTGATGTTTTGGTCTGTATTGGTGCCCGCTTTGACGACCGTGTAACTGGAAACTTAAGCAAGTTTGCGGCAAAAGCAAAGGTTATTCACCTTGATATTGATGCCGCAGAGATTGGTAAACGTAAGCCTGTAAAAGCGTCATTAGTGGCAGACTTAAAAACTTCATTACCGCAACTAGAGTGTTTTGTAACTCCAGATGAGTGGCTAACGCACATTGCAAGCATGATGAAAGAGCATGCATGGCGCTATGACTACCCGGGTGAAAAAGTATTCGCACCTTATTTATTGAACCAGCTAAGCCAAAAAATGCCATCAACTGGTGTGGTGTGTTGTGATGTGGGTCAGCATCAAATGTGGGTTGCGCAGCACATGAAATTTAGTCACCCAAGCAATCATTTAAGTAGTGGTGGAGCGGGTACCATGGGCTTTGGTCTACCAGCAGCCATCGGTGCACAAGTTGCTCGCCCAAATGATTTTGTGATCACAGTGTCGGGTGATGGTTCAATCATGATGAACATTCAAGAACTGGCAACGATTCGTCGTAACAATCTGCCAGTTAAAATTTTAATCTTAGATAACCAACGTTTAGGCATGGTACGTCAATGGCAGCAGCTATTTTTTGAAGGTCGTTATTCTGAAACAAACCTTTCAGATAATCCTGATTTTGTGCAGTTAGCAGCAGTGTTTGGTATTCCAGGTCAAACTATCACTAAAGCAGATGAAGTTGATGCTGCGGTTGATGCGTTAGTAACTAGTAAAGGTCCATACATTCTCCATGCCTGTATCGATGATAAAGAAAATGTATGGCCGCTTGTACCGCCTGGTGCAGCCAACGATGAAATGATGACGGAGACAGTAAAATGAAACACACCCTAACGATTGCACTAAAGAATCAAAGTGTCGCTGTAGAGCGCTTTTTACGCGTTGCGCGTCATCGCGGCTTTGACCTAACAACAATGAATTTAGAAATGGCTGATGAAGCGTTTCACGTCACCATGACAGTAGACAGCGATAAGCCGATTTATCTACTAACATCACAGTTGAGTAAATTGGTCGATGTAAAACACGTCAATGTTGAAAACCAATTTCAACAACAAGCAATCTAGTAATAAATCAACAGGTAACTAGAGCAATCAAACTGATGCTTTAGTGAGTAATAAATTAGGAATGAGGAAGTCAGTGGCACGCCACTGCAAAAACTGAGGTAATTATGGCTAAATTAAGAAGTGCAACAACAACAGAGGGTCGAAAACGTGCAGGAGCGCGTGCTTTATGGCGTGCAACAGGAATGACAGATAAAGATTTCGGTAAGCCTATTATCGCTGTTGTAAACTCGTACACTCAGTTTGTACCGGGTCATGTTCACCTTAACCAGCTCAGTGAGCTGATGGCCGAAACCATTACCGAAGCGGGTGGTGTACCAAAAGAATTTAATACTATTGCAATCGATGATGGTATCGCGATGGGCCACGGCGGAATGCTGTATTCACTCCCATCGCGTGATTTAATTGCTGACTCAGTAGAGTACATGGTAAATGCCCACTGCGCTGATGCCATGATCTGTATTTCTAACTGTGACAAGATCACTCCTGGAATGATGCTGGCAGCACTTCGTTTAAACATTCCTGTCATTTTTGTATCAGGTGGTCCAATGGAGGCGGGTAAAACACGCCTTGCTGATATCGACATCAAACTTGATTTAGTTGATGCCATGGTTAAGGGTGCTGATACTTCAGTAAGCGATGAAGACTCTGAAAAAGTTGAGCGCTCGGCATGCCCTACCTGTGGTTCATGTTCGGGTATGTTTACTGCTAACTCAATGAACTGTTTATTAGAAGCGATTGGTCTGGCACTACCGGGTAACGGTACTACACTTGCGACCCACAAAGACCGTAAACAACTGTATGTTGAAGCAGGTGCACGCATTGTTGACTTATGTCGTGAGTATTATCAAAAAGATAATGCAGCAGTGTTACCACGCGCTATTGCCAATCGTACCGCTTTCATGAATGCAATGGTGGTTGATATTGCTATGGGTGGATCATCAAATACGGTTTTACACTTACTAGCAGCAGCGCAAGAAGCGGGTGTTGATTTTGATATGTCGCATATCGATGAGCTTTCTCGCAAAACACCATTCTTATGTAAAGTGGCACCAGCGACAAACAAATACCATATTGAAGATGTACATCGCGCTGGTGGCATGATGGCTATTATCCGTGAGTTAGGTAAAGCAGGCCTTGTCGATTTATCTGTTGATCATGTGGCGGGTCATACAATGGCTGAAATGGTAACTAAATGGGATGCGACTGATCCAAGTAATGAAGTAGCGCAAAAATTTTATAAAGCAGGCCCTGCTGGTATCCGCACAACAAAAGCAATGAGCCAAGAATGCCGCTGGCCTGAACTGGATAATGACCGTGAAAATGGTTGTATCCGCAGCGTTGAAAATGCGTTTCGTCAAGATGGTGGCTTAGCGGTGCTATCGGGTAACTTAGCCCTTGATGGTTGTATTGTTAAAAGTGCTGGTGTGGTTGAAGAAATGCTGCATTTTGAAGGCCCAGCAGTCGTTTACGAATCACAGGATGACTCGGTTGAAGGCATTCTTAACGGTGAAGTAAAAGCGGGTGATGTTGTTGTGATTCGTTACGAAGGGCCAAAAGGCGGCCCAGGCATGCAAGAAATGCTGTACCCAACCAGTTATTTAAAATCAGTTGGCTTAGGTGAAAAGTGTGCGCTGATCACTGATGGTCGTTTCTCAGGTGGTACATCGGGTTTATCAATTGGTCACGTTTCCCCAGAAGCGGCAAGCGGTGGTGCAATTGCCTATGTTGAAAATGGCGATAAGATAGTAATTGATATCGCAACTCGCGAAATCACATTAGCTCTTTCTGATGAAGAGCTTGAAGCTCGTAAGCAAAAGCAACTTGCACGCGGGAAAGATGCTTACAAACCTCTAGATCGTGACCGTTATGTTTCATCTGCACTTAAAGCCTATGCCTTACTAGCCACCAGTGCAGACAAAGGAGCTGTGCGTGATTTAGCTAAACTTGAGGAGCTTAGTTAATTATGGTTTCTCAAGAGCTCGATTATTTTCGCGCTATCATTCAAGCGAACATGGAGCCGCTTGCAAAAGTCACTGAGGTTAGCGAAATGGCTGATCTTAGTGCTCGGCTAGGCAATCATGTGTGGTTAAAGCGTGAAGACCAACAACCTGTTTATTCATTTAAACTACGCGGTGCATTTCATAAATTGAGCAAATTGCCAAAAGGTTCTGATGTGATTACAGCATCGGCTGGTAATCATGCGCAAGGCGTAGCTCTAAGTGCTTCATTTTTAGGGCATAAAGCAACTATTGTTATGCCTGTTACAACACCAGAAATTAAAGTGAATGCAGTGCGTTCTTTAGGTGGTGAAGTGGTATTACACGGCCATCATTTTGATGCTGCAAAGGCTCATGCTCTAGAGCTCACAGAGCAGCGCAATGGGGTGTTTGTACCACCGTTTGATGATGCAGATGTGATTGTTGGTCAAGGTACCGTTGCTCGTGAATTAATGCAGCAACTCAATGATCTTGATGCAGTCTTTATTCCTGTAGGCGGAGGTGGTTTACTTGCAGGCATGGCAGTGTACATTAAGTCGTTACGTCCTGATATTAAAGTCATCGGTGTTGAAGCCGATGAGAGTGCCTGCTTAAAAGCAGCCCTTGAAGCAGGTAAGCCGGTTGAGCTTGACCGTGTTGGTAGCTTTGCAGATGGTGTAGCAGTAAAAGTCATCGGCACAGAAACGTTTCGTTTAGCACAAAAGTTTTGTGATGAAGTGGTGACTGTAACGGGCGATGAAATCTGCGCAGCAATGCAAGATATCTTTGTTTCGACTCGCGCTATAGCTGAACCTTCAGGGGCATTATCAACAGCTGGCTTGAAAAAATGGTGTCAACAAAATGGAGTGAAAGGTTTAAATGTAGCCGCGATTTTATCGGGTGCAAATTTAAACTTCGACCGCTTACGTTATGTTGCTGAACGAACAGCTCTTGGCGAAAAGAACGAAGCATTGCTTGCCGTGACTATCAAAGAAGAGAAGGGCAGCTTTAAGCAGTTTTGTAACTCGTTAGGTGGCAGAGCTATCACCGAATTTAATTATCGCTATGCAGGCCCTGGCGAAGCACAAATCTTTGTAGGTATTGCTTTAAGACAAGGCCAACAAGAGCTTGATGAGCTAAAAGCGACACTGACAGAAAACGGCTATACGTTTTGTGACCTATCAGATAACGAGCTGGCTAAATTGCATATTCGTTATATGGTTGGTGGTAAAGCGCCAGCTCAACTTCATGAGCGTTTATTACGCTTTGAGTTTCCTGAATACCCAGGCGCACTGGCACGATTCTTAGATACCCTTGGTAGTAACTGGAATATTACTTTATTCCATTACCGCAACCATGGTGGATCGATTGGTAATGTGCTGGCGGCCTTTGCTATTGAACCGAGTGATTATGAGGTATTCAATGAGCATTTGAACCGTTTGGGATACAACGTTCAAGATGAAACGAACAACCCATGTTTCACCCAGTTCTTAACTAGCCAAGGTCAAGAACTTAGTGAAGTTAAAGCGGCAAATCAGTAGCTTAATATAATCAAGACTGTTCACTAGCAGTCTTGATTTTTCCTCTATTTTTCCTATAGTTAATGCACGGTTCTCGAGCAAGGATGATGCGTGCAAGGTATAAAAAGCCTACTAGGGTTAATCTGTTTAATGCTCTCTATGAGCGCACTGTGCGCTGATAAAGTTAGCTTACAATTAAAATGGACTCACCAGTATCAATTTGCAGGCTATTATATGGCTGCAGAAAAAGGCTTTTATAAGGAAGCGGGCCTTGATGTCTCTATTATACCTGCCGATCCAAACCACCCAGATACCTTTCCTAAAGTGTTAAGCGGCAAAGCTGACTTTGCTATTACTCACTCAGGCATATTACAAAAGCGCCAGCAAGGCGCACCGGTTGTTGCCCTTGGGGCAATATTGCAGTTTTCGCCTTATTGCTGGATGGTAAAAAATAACTCAGATATTTTTCAGCCTAGAGACTTTGCTGGTAAAAAGCTAAGTAAAATCGGTTCAATAGAAAATGCTGAGTTACTGGTGATGTTACAGCGTGCAGGATTGAGCCTAGAAAGCTTGATGGCAGCTAGCCATGAAGGAGGCGTTAAAGAGTGGCTTGCCGGTGATATAGATGCGGTACAAGTTTATGTCACTAATGAGCCTTACACGATGACATTGCAAGGAGTAGGTCACCGACTCATTTGCCCGCAAAAGTTTGGTTTGAATGTGTATGGCGATATTTTATATACCTCTGAGCAATTTTTAGCGAAAAAGCCAGAGGTTGTTGAGCGCTTTTATCGTGCCAGCTTAAAAGGTTGGCGTTATGCCTTATTACACTTAGAAGAAAGCATCGATGTAACCAAGCAGCACTATGCTACCCAGAAAAGCGTACAAGAGCTGGCCTATGAAGCGCATGTTTTAAAAAGCTACATCCAACCTCCAGGAATTAATCTAGGTAATATGTCGATGGCAAAGTGGCGCTTGATTGCAGATTTATATGGCTTAGATCAGGATGAGTTTGATCAGGCTTTTGAAGGCTTTATGTATGATCAACAGCAAACAGAAGGGTTTGAGCTATCTTGGATGCTGATCCTTGCAATCATTTTAAGTATTGCATGTGTGCCATTGTACATTCGCTTGATCAGCAGTAACCGACGTTAAATAAGATAAAAACTGTTATACTGCTTTTTATTTCTTGTCGCTAAGTAGTTATGACACTTGCCGAGCACTTTGCTGCCTTAGATGCACTGCTATTTTCAACCCGCCAATACTGGCAATGTACCGCATTTGATTTTGATGATCTTCCTTGGCCTGAATTAGCCCACTTATTATGGGCGCTGGATGACCAACAAGTGAGTGAACTAGATGCCGATCAGCAAGCTTTATATCGTTATTTTGCTGATGAAATTGAAAACATTGAACAGCTGGCTGAGTTGTGTGAGTTACCTGCTATCAATTTGGCTCGTAATGAGTTTCCGTTTTGGATAAGTAATGGCATTAAAGGCCGTAAATTTGAGCAATTACAAGACTTTGTTGCAGCTGTTAGTCAGCAGTCATTTAACCAGCCCGTTTTAGAATGGTGCGCAGGTAAGGGGCATTTAGGTCGTATGTTGGCATTTAATGGAGCGCCAAGTGTACATAGCATTGAGCTACAACAACACTTGTGTGATCAAGGTCAGCACAGTGCTAAGCAACAGCAATTGGCAATGCAATTTTCACAAGCTGATGTATTAACCGACGACACCGATGGTTTTTTTGAGCGCCAGCAGCATGCAGTTGCTTTACATGCCTGTGGTCGTTTGCATCAAACATTTATGCAGCAAGCGAGCAAAGCGAAAACCCAGCAAATCAGCTTTTCACCATGTTGTTATCATTTATTCACAGATAACGCCTATCAAGCAATGAGCGAGCCTGCAAAACAAAGCCAGCTTGCGCTTACTCATCGTGATTTAAAACTAGCGCTGCAAGAAACTGTGACCGCACCAAGCCGAGTTGATAAGGTAAGAAAAACAGAAGTTGAATGGCGACTTGGATTTGATGCATTACGTAAATCACTCACTGGTGAAATGCACTATGTAAGTGTGCCATCAGTGAACAAAGCTATTTTTTCTGATTCTTTTGGTTCATTTTGTTTATGGGCTGCTGAGAAAAAATCATTATCACTGCCTGAAGGTATTGATTACAATAAGTTTTTAACTATAGGTAAAAAACGCAAAAGGGTTACTGAGCGAGTTGAACTCGTCCGACATGTATTCAGAAGGGCAATTGAAGTTTGGCTCGTGCTCGATCGTGCTTTATATTTGCAACAACAAGGTTATCAAGTAACAGTTAGTACGTTTTGTGAAAAGCAGCTGACACCAAGGAATATCTTGATCCAAGCTAATTATTAAATACCGTAAAGAGGCGCAATGAGAAAGTTAAAAAATTTATTCGAAAATAATAGACGTTGGGCTGCGCGTACGAGTGAAAGTGATCCTGAGTTTTTTAAAATTCTATCAATGCAGCAAAATCCAGAGTACCTGTGGATCGGTTGTTCTGATTCACGTGTACCTGCAAATGAAATAGTAGACTTGCTACCTGGAGAGTTATTTGTTCATCGAAACGTAGCAAATGTCGTTGTTCATACCGATCATAACTGTCTTTCGGTGATGCAATATGCCGTTGAAGTACTTAAAGTGAAGCACATAATGGTCGTTGGCCACTATGGTTGTGGTGGTGTACAGGCGGTATTGAACGGAGCGAGTTTTGGTTTAATTGATAACTGGCTTCGTCATGTAGGTGATGTAAAAGAAAAACACATTGAACAACTCAACTCATTACCAGAACAAGAGCGTTTAAATAGCCTGATAGAACTCAACGTTATTGAACAAGTACGTAATGTTTGCCGTACTAATATCGTCCAAGATGCCTGGGCAAAAGGTCAAGATTTAACAATCCATGGTTGGGTTTATGGTTTAGCCAATGGCCACCTTAATGATTTAGAGTCGGTAGTAACTTGTGCTGAAGAAGCCAGTGATACATACGGAATTGCGGTTAAGCGTGTTTTCGAACGCGTTGCCGAAAAAAGTTAATACCGAATATGGTAGAAAAAAGGAGAGCTAATTAGCTCTCTTTTTTATTGTTCGTCTTGTTTGCTAGCAAGTTGCTGCTCAAGTAAAGCAACTTTCTCTTCAAGCTCAGTGAGTTTCTCACGAGTACGAATAAGTACTTGGCTTTGAATATCAAACTCATCACGGCTTACAAAGTCCATCTCAGCAAGTTTGTTTTGAATAGCTTGCTTAGTCTTGCCTTCGACTGTTTCGGCAAGGTTTTTCACGCCTTGTGGCATGTTATCAGTGATTTGCTTAGCGATTTCTTCAAGTTTTGCTGGGTTAATCATCTTCGTCCCTTGAGTCACGTAAAAAAACAATCTTACCTTATTGGCTAGGCGTAGTGTAGTGATTACGGTAAAATTGCCCGTCCTATCTTTGGATAATTTCTTTAGGGGCTTATGAAACTCAACCCAAAACAAGATGAAGCGGTAAAATATATCAGTGGACCGTGTCTGGTATTAGCCGGTGCGGGTTCAGGTAAAACGCGTGTTATTACTAATAAAATTGCTTACTTGGTGCAAAAGTGTGAGTACCAAGCACGTAATATTGCCGCAGTTACATTCACCAATAAAGCTGCAAAAGAAATGCGTGAGCGTGTAACGCAAACACTGGGCAAGCAAGAGTCGAAAGGCTTATGGGTTTCAACGTTTCATACGCTTGGGCTTGAGATTATCAAAAAAGAGTTAACTACTTTAGGTTTTAAACCTGGTTTTTCGTTGTTTGATGACCAAGATACCAACCAGTTATTAGCTGAGCTGACTGAAGAAGAGCTTAAAAAGGACAAAGATTTACTTAACCTGCTGAAGATGCAAATAGGTAGTTGGAAGAACGAATTGATTCTACCTGAGCGTGCTGTTCGCGAAGCCCGTGAGCCGCAAAAAGCGTTATTTGCTCAGTTATATGCTCGTTATCAAAATCAACTGCGCGCCTATAATGCCCTTGATTTTGATGATTTGATCATGATCCCAACTTTATTGCTTAGTCAAAATGTCACGGCACGTGAGCGCTGGCAACAGCGTTTTCGTTACTTGCTGGTGGATGAGTATCAAGATACGAATACTAGTCAGTATCAGCTAGTTAAGCTATTAGTGGGTGAACGAGCCCGGTTTACCGTGGTAGGCGATGATGATCAATCTATCTACTCATGGCGTGGTGCAAAGCCACAAAATCTGGTGCTATTGAGTAAAGATTTTCCGGGCTTACGTTTAATTAAGCTAGAACAAAACTACCGAAGTGCTGGACGAATTCTTAAAGCTGCAAATATTCTGATTGCTAATAACCCGCATGAGTTTGATAAAAAGCTATTCAGTGAACTTGGTTATGGTGAGCCCATTAAAGTAATTGGTTGCCGAGATGAAGAGCATGAATCTGAGCGAGTGGTTGCAGAGATCATTTCTCATAAATTCATGAAGCGCACTAGTTATAAAGATTATGCGATTTTATACCGTGGTAACCACCAAGCGCGAGTGTTTGAAAAAGCACTCATGAGTAACCGTATTCCTTATAAAATCAGCGGCGGTATGTCGTTTTTCTCTCGCTCAGAAATCAAAGATATCATGGCGTACTTGCGCTTATTGGTGAATCAAGACGACGACAACGCATTTTTACGTATTGTTAATACGCCACGTCGTGAGATTGGTACTGTCACACTGGAAAAGCTAGGTACCCTTGCTAATGAAAAGCATATCAGCTTATTTGCTGCATGCTTTGAGCCTGAGCTTGCGCACCGATTAAAAGGGCGTGGCTTTAATGCCTTAGCTAGCTTTGCCCGTTGGGTAGTTGAGCTATCTGATAATGCAGTTCGGGGTGATACCCTTGAAGCAGTAAAAGAACTAGTTAGACAAATTAATTACGAAGCTTATCTATATGAGTCATCACCGAGTGCAAAAGCTGCTGAAATGCGCATGAAAAACGTCTCAGAGCTATATCGTTGGATCACCGATATGCTGACAGGTGATGCAGATAACCCACCGCTGAACCTTGCTGAGGTGGTTAGTAAACTGACCTTGCGCGATATGCTTGAGCGTAACGAAGAAGAGGACGAATCTGATGCCGTGCAATTACTCACATTACATGCTTCAAAAGGCTTAGAGTATCCGTATGTGTTCATGGTTGGCATGGAAGAGGGCTTATTACCGCACCAAGTAAGTATTGATGAAGATAACGTTGAAGAAGAGCGTCGTCTTGCCTATGTAGGAATTACACGCGCCCAGCAAGAGCTAGTAATGACCTATGCTAAAATACGTCGTCAGTTTGGTGAAACCTCAGACACAGAGCTAAGTCGCTTTGTGCAGGAGTTACCACAAGATGACTTAGCCTTTGAAGCGAAGAAGCCACCTTCCTCACAAGCTGAGCGTATGGAGAAAGGCCAGGCACGAGTGGCTAATCTAAGAGCGATGCTTAAGAAGTAATGAATTGTGCGCTAGGTGCTTCGTGCTCGAAGGGAGCCAGCGCATGCTGTTTACCAATAAACAGCGATAATCCGTGCTTATCTAGCAAAGTGCGGTAGTTAAAAATCGACGGACCTTTAGCTATTACTTGGATATTTTGCAGCTTAGTGATAGCTAAAACACCTTGTAGTTGCAAATGATAATTCTCTTGCTGTAGAACACGCTTACTGAATGTTGAACTCAACAATAAGTAATCGAACTGGAACTCAGTTAATAAGTTTAACTCACAGCGATCTTTAGCAAATTCATTTAAACCAATCGAAAACCCTTGTGCGACCAAGCTTTTTAAGTTTTCAATTTGTATCGCTGAAGCGTAACGAATTTCTTGTTCGTTGAACAATAAACACATTCTATTTGAATCGTGTGCGTTTAATAACTTACACAGTGCCTGAAAGTTAATACGCTCTAAAACTAATCCAGAACAAGAAAACAGTACTTTTTCGAGTTGGCTGTTACTTGCTAGGGAAAAGGCTTGTTTTAGTAGATTAAGCTCAACTTCAAAGTGCTGAACACGATCGGTCGCAAATTTTTTGAGGACTTCAAAGCTAGTGCTACCAAGCACAGGGTGCTCACCAAATGCTTCTAGTAAAGACTCAGCGTGAGTTTTTTCATCCAAGGTAATGATTTCTGCACATCTAAAGTGCATAGGCAAATCATCTAGGTGATGCATATTCTCTACATCATGCTGTACATTACTGGCATTAAGCAGTGGATGAAAACACTCAAAGCGATTTCGGCCTGCATTTTTGGCGTAATACATCGCGGCATCCGCATCGCGAATAATTTCATCAGTGTGTTTGTAGCTTGGTTTTGAGTAGGTGATACCAATACTGGCACCACTTTGAATACATTGACCTTTCATACAGAAAGGTTTTTTCATAATTTCGATGATACGTTTTGCAACATCTTGGGCTTGCTGTTGTTCAGTTAAGTGAGTTAGCAATACCACAAATTCATCACCACCTAAGCGTGCGAGTAGATCATGCTCACGAATACAATGCGAGAAAGACTCTGCAACACCAATTAAAAATTGGTCACCTGCCTGATGACCAAGGTGATCGTTTATATCTTTAAATTTATCAAGGTCAATAAATAGCACCGCAAATTGCTGCTCTGGGTAGCGCTGGTAATGCTGCAATGTTTTTTCAAGCTGAGTTAAGAACAAACTGCGATTAGGTAAACTAGTTAATGAGTCGTGGTGTGCATCGTGATACAACTGTTGTTCTATTTTTTTTCGCTCTTCAATTTGCATTTGCAGGTGCATATTAGCTTGGCGAAGCTCTTTAGTTTTTTCAGTGACTCGATGTTCCAATTTTTGGTGACTGAGCTTTAACTCTTGGTTGGCTAGATGAGTTTGGATAACGTTCGCAATTTGATGTGATACAAACGTAATTAGCTCACAATCATCCTGACTAAACTCATGTTTATTATTATAAGCTTGGCAAACAATGAGACCTATAACACCTTGCGAAGTTTTGAGCGGAGCACCTAACCAACTAGTCGCTGTGCGCTCTGATGGAACATTAACGGGCCTCTCTACAACGCCAAGTTTGATGAGCTCTTTTGCTCTTTCACTGTCAATGACTTGGCACTTTTCAGTGCTGAGAACCAGTTCACTGTAGCCTTTAGCAAATGGTCGTGGTTTGCCATTATCGTTAAACTCATCGACGCAATAAGGAAAACTCAACCAATGAGATTGTTGGTCATACAATGCGATGTATAAGTTATCTGCATAGGTAATATTTTTGATAATGCTATGAACATGCTGATATACATCGTCAAGGTTTTTACTTTGCGTTGCCAGCTCTGATATTTTGAATAGCAGTTGTTGGCGTTCGAGAGCATTTTTGCGCTGTTGAATTTCGTCGTTAAGTGCTTGGTTACTTTGAGTTAATGCACGGGTTCGAATTTTAACTTCAGACTCTAGTAGTTCACGCTTTTTCACTCGTTCAATTGCTGTTGCTAAGTACAGTGACATAGCTTCTAGCAATTCAATTTGTTGCTCTGAATAGCATTGGTTTATGTCGTAGCTTTGCGCAACCATTACGCCAATAATGACTTTTTCACGGTAGACGGGTACGCCCACCCAGTGCTCTGCAGGTGTACCAAAACATTTAAGTAAGCCTTGTTCAACAGCTTGCTCAGTCTGTTGTTTGGTAAAGTAGCTGGTTTTACCTTGCTTGAATACGTAACCCGTTAAGCCTTCTTTGAAGTACTGCTCATACTTTAATGGTACAGAAAGACCATCTTTTTCATCAGCGAAATAAGACAACTCAAGAGTATCGTAAACCGGGTTATGCAATACAACGAAAAAGTTTTTACTTGGAATATAGTCTTGTAAAATATTATGAATAGCGGGATAGAGCAGGGTTAATTCGGCAACAGTACTTGCTTGCTCTGATAATTGTAAAAGAGCATTTTGCAAGTGATGTGATTGCTTATACTTTTGTAAAAGCGATTTTAAGCGAGCATTCTTACGGGCTAGCTTATCAATGTGTGTTGCTGAATCTTCCAATGATTTAGAACCAGAACTTATTGTTGTTTAAATTTCGTCCTATATAGTTCCACTTTTTTATTAGATCGTCAAGTAACAGATGTTAACAAAATGGTAATTTATTATGGGTCTGAATTGGCTACAGAGCTAGCTTAGCGCTTTAAAATAGACATAAAAAAAGGGCCTAATAAAATTAAGCCCTTAGTATTAGTTTTAAAACTATTATTTGCTAGTCATGAAATCGATAGCAGCGCTGATTTCATCTTCAGAACAATCCATACACGTACCTTTAGGAGGCATTGCGTTGAAACCGTTAAGCGCGTGATCTAAAAGTGTATCTTTACCTTTAGCGATACGAGGAGCCCAATCATCAGCTGATTTAGGAGCACCTAGTGCGCCAGTACCATGACAAGCAAAACAAGCTGCTTGGTAAACTTGCTCACCAGAACGAGGACCTGTAGGCTCAGCAGCGGCCGCAGCTTTATCACCTTCTAGATATACAGAACCAATTGGCGCTAGACGCTTTTTAATTGCATCTTCAGTCAAAGAGTTGTCATACGCTTGTGCATATGCCGTTGTTGCTAGCAGTAATAATGCAGCTGATAGTTTTTTCATTTTGCCTTGCTCACTTCGATTTGAACGTGATCAATCACGATATCTGACGGAAATTAGAACGATTATAACGCTAAGCCACAATTTATAAAATGATCTAAAAGGCTTTTTCTATAGAAAAACCTTCATTTTTTGCGTTAGCGCAAGAAAAGCCTGCATTAGATGCTGGCTATTTGCCCGATTATTAAGCGAGTTCTAATACTTTTTTTACTAATTTTTCGATACCTGCGTCAGCATCTAAAATGCTTTGTGCCAACATATAAGCAGGGGTTGTGACCACTTTATGCTGCTGATCAACAACGATCTCATTAACTGCACAGTTCTGATGTGCACCGCCAAGCTGCTCGATAGCTGCTGCTGTATCAGCGTCGTTACCAATGGTGGTTTTGACACCCTTGCCATATATAAGTGGAAGCATCGCAGGGGCAATGCAAATATACCCAGCCGCTTTATTGGCCTCGACAAAGGCTTTCGCTGTTGTAAGTACATCACTTTGAACTTGGGCATCTACGCCCTTGACTGCAAAATCTGATAAGTTTTTCGCGGCACCAAAACCACCTGGTACAATCAAAGCGTCGAATTCATTTACATTTAGCTCTGTAAGGGCTTTAATTTCACCACGTGCAATGCGAGCAGCTTCAACTAACACATTACGGTTAGGTGCCATTTCTTCACCTGTTAGGTGATTAATGGTATGCATTTGTTCAATATCAGGTGCGAAGCACTCATAGCTCGCGCCTGCTTTGGCTATATGTAATAAAGTTAATACTGACTCATTGATCTCTGCGCCGTCGTAAACGCCGCAACCTGCTAAAATAACTGCCACTTTTTTCATTTTTGAACTCTCCTTAATGCGATTAGCTTTAGTTTAACAAGGATACGAGTCAGCCGACAAAATAAAAAATTTTTGTAGCTCGATAACTCGCAAAGCGTTATGAATAGCTGTTTATGCCTTTTTATAAATTACTAACGAAAAAAAAAGTATAAAGGATCGCTATGATCTTTGATCCATTATGCTAGAATACTCCCCCGGTTATGAAAAGGGATGTTAATTCGGTATCGAATAAGCAAAAGGTTATCGCTACTAAAACCGTTTTCCACATCGGACTAAAATAATAAAAAAAGAACGTCGTAATATCTTTTTTAAATCAAAACATGAACTTACTAAAATTTCCTAAATGTTTTTTCATTTTGGGAGAATTCACTCTGTCTGTTATCTACAAAGTTATCCACAGCTTGCTCTTTAATAAACCTCTATTGGTTAATAATTCACAGTCGTTTTCTTGATGGCCTTATGGCATGCTTACAAACAATTTAATGTTATTCAATTAGGATCCAATTTCACCATGGCTCAGATCCCTGAAAATCCACTTATTCTTGTTGATGGTTCTTCTTATTTATTCCGTGCATATCATTCGCCACCACACCTTACTAACTCAAAAGGTGAAGCGACAGGCGCAATCTATGGCGTAGTTAATATGCTTAAGAGTTTGATCAAGCAATATGATCCATCACACATGGTGGTGGTATTTGATGCCAAAGGTAAAACCTTCAGAAATGACATGTATAGCGAATATAAAGCTAATCGCCCACCAATGCCGGATGACTTACGCACTCAGATCGCACCACTGCATAACATTATTAAAGCAATGGGTTTTCCGCTTATTAGTATTGAAGGTGTTGAGGCTGATGATGTCATTGGTACGTTTGCGCGTATTGCTTCAGAGCAGCAACGTCATGTACTGATCTCTACCGGCGATAAAGATATGGCGCAGCTTGTTAATGAGCATGTCACGCTGATCAATACCATGACTGATAGCATTTCAGATCCAGACACTGTGGTTGAGAAGTTTGGTGTTGGCCCTGAGCTGATCATTGATTATCTTGCCTTAATGGGCGACAAAGTTGATAACATTCCAGGTGTTGATGGCTGTGGTCCAAAAACAGCGGTGAAATGGCTGCAAAAATATGGATCATTGCAAGGTGTAATTGATCATGCTGGTGAAATTAAAGGCAAAATTGGTGAAAAGCTTGCTGCAGCACTTGATCATCTGCCACTTAGCTATGAATTAGCAACAATTAAGTGTGATGTTGACGTTGAGTCGGATCTAGAAAGCTTTAAGCTGCAAGAACCTAATCGTGACGAACTTATCGCACTCTATGGTGAGTGTGAGTTCCGCCGCTGGTTAGCTGAACTACTTGAGAACCCTAAAGATGCTGACACTCATTTAGATGTACCAACAGAAGCTAACGAATTACCAAAAGTTGCTGATGCGCATTATGAAACAATTTTAACTGAAGAACAGCTTGATACCTTAGTGACGCAGTTAAATGATGCCGAACTTTTTGCTTTTGATACTGAAACAACCAGCCTCGATTATATGCAAGCGCAATTGGTCGGTATGAGCTTTGCAATTAAAGCAGGAGAAGCGGCGTATTTACCGGTAGCACATGATTATCCAGGTGCGCCAGATCAATTAAGTTTAGAAACTGTAATGGCAAAAATTGGCCCAATCTTAGCTGACGAAAACAAAGCGAAAGTTGGACAAAACTTAAAATACGATAAAAGTGTGTTAGCGAATGCTGGCTACGAGCTAAAAGGCATTAAGTATGACACTATGCTGGAGTCGTATGTATTTAATAGTGTAGGTAGCCGTCATGATATGGACTCACTGGCACTTAAATACTTAGGCCACAAAAATATTAGCTTCGAAGATATCGCTGGCAAAGGTAAAAAGCAGTTAACATTTAACCAAATTGAGCTTGAAAAAGCGGCACCGTATGCCGCTGAAGATGCAGATATAACACTTCGTCTTCACCAAGTTTTATGGCCAAAAATTGATGCAGATAATCAGCTAAAGTCGGTATTTGAAGACATAGAATTACCTCTCGTTTCTGTGCTTTCTGATATTGAACGTACAGGTGTTGCAATTGATAGCAACATGCTGGCAGCTCATAGCCAACGTTTGGGTGAACGCTTATTAGAACTTGAGCAAGAAGCCTATGATATTGCAGGTGAAAAATTTAACTTAGGCTCGCCTAAGCAGCTACAAGCGATTTTGTTTGAAAAGTTAGAGCTTCCTGTTATCAAGAAAACACCAAAGGGTGCACCTTCAACTGCAGAAGAAGTGCTGCAAGAATTAGCTCATGATTACCCATTACCTAAGGTGATTATTGAGCATCGTGGTTTGTCAAAACTGAAATCAACGTACACAGATAAACTACCGCTAATGGTTAATGAGCGCACTAAGCGAGTGCATACTTCTTATCATCAAGCAGTAACAGCAACAGGGCGTTTAAGCTCAACTGATCCTAACTTACAGAATATTCCAATTCGTTCAGAAGAGGGACGTCGTATTCGTGAAGCCTTTATTGCTGCTCCTAGCCATAAAATTGTGGCGGCCGACTACAGCCAAATTGAATTACGTATCATGGCGCATTTATCACAAGATAAAGGCCTACTCACTGCATTTGCAAATGGCTTAGATGTTCATAGTGCAACAGCAGCAGAAGTTTTCGGGGTAAGTCTTGAAGAGGTTACCAGCGATATGCGCCGTAAAGCAAAAGCGGTTAACTTTGGCTTAATTTATGGCATGTCGGCATTTGGTTTATCACGTCAATTAGATGTGCCACGCCATGAAGCACAACATTATATTGATAAATATTTTGAGCGTTTCCCAGGCGTACTTGAGTACATGGAAACAACTCGTGAAAAAGCAGCTGAGAAAGGCTATGTAGAGACGATTTTTGGTCGTCGCTTACATTTACCAGAAATCAATGCACGTAACGGTGCTCGTCGTAAAGCTGCAGAACGTGCTGCTATCAATGCACCTATGCAGGGCACGGCCGCAGATATTATCAAAAAAGCGATGCTTAAAGTTCATCAATGGGTGAATGCACAAGCTGAAGGTTCAGTGAAGCTTCTAATGCAAGTGCACGATGAATTAGTTTTTGAAATTAAAGAAGAGTGTGTTGATGAGTATAAAGCTGAAATATGTAAGTTAATGTCAGAAGCTGCTACTCTCGATGTGCCATTGATTGTTGAAGCCGACAGTGGTGACAACTGGCAGCAAGCTCACTAATAGTCGTAATAAATGAGAGCTGTCAGCTATCAGCCGTCAGCTTTCAGACTAAAAGTTAGCGATTTGCTTGACCGTTATATCGCCTTTTATCTCGAATCTAGCTTCCAATGTAAGGGTCGCGGCATAAAGCCGCTGCTACAGGTAGGCGTGAAACTTGTTTCGCGCGTCTGACCGCTGAAGGCTGATCGCTTCTATATAGAACATCGCTTCGAGCGACCCTACTTAACCAAAAATAAATCATTACTCGTTAACTATAACCCCAACTCCCGCAATCTCTTTACGTGTTGACGATAAAGCTCAATAGGGTCAACTTCACGAAAATTGTGTAAACCAATAAACTGATTAATCTCATCTAAGTGGTTCATTTCATAATTATCTTTAATTACATAGCCTAAATGACTACTACAGCGTGATATAAGGCCATCATCTTTTCCTAAAATGAGTAATGAGCCAAGTAGCATGGGCAAATCAGTTAGATCCAGTATATTAGTGAGTGCTGCTGTACCACTCCACGAAAAATAGTACACACCATTTTCGGCAACTATCTGACCTTGCTCGCATTTATTTACCGGTAAGCCTTCAGGGTATTTTTGATTAAATGTGTTCGCACCCTGAGTACTTAAGCTATTTAATGCACCAAGTGTGTTTTGTGGTAATTCACTGTTACCTGATAGTAGTGAAATAACACCACCAAGCGCATCAAATATTAACTGGGCTGCATGTTGTGCTTGAGAGTTTGCTGGCAGTTTTTGATTAATAAGATCAATAATTTCACTACCATAATTTGCCCCTCCGATACTGGTTACGGAGGCAATAAGATCAGGTCTAGTTGATGCAACGTAGCGCACAGTTTGCGCTCCTTGACTGTGGCCAATCAAGTTTACTTTTTTGGCACCTGTCAATGCTAAAATTGTTTCGACTTGAGTGAGTAATTGTTCGCCTCGTATCTCAGAGCTATTTATAGCAGAGACCGCTGGTGTGAACACCAAGGTACCATCTTGGTTGAGACTGGTTGCAATATTATAAAAATAATCGAGGCCGAGTAAATTATCAAAACCCATTAGCCCGTGAACTAAAACAACAGGATATTGTGTCGTTGTTTTTTTTGCATGACAGCAAGGATTCATGAAAAAAAGTAAGGTAACAAATAAAAATAAGGGGATTTTCTTCATACCTTTTACTCTTCTACTGCAATTTTTATCACTAACAAGCCTTAAAAAAGTCTGATTTTAGCGTGCTTTAAATTCACTTTACCCTAAATTACGGCTCGCTGTAATGTTAATTTAAGGTAAACAAGAAAAGATGGTTTTAGTGTTTCGTTATATCTTTATCAATTTGTGTTGTTTCTGCGGTTGTGCAATTTATTTTTAATCTGGTATTTGCTAAAGTCCGCGCCGTCCTCATCCTGTAGGACATCCTGTTGATGATGCATCTGAAAGGATGCAACGTATTGATAGCTTCTCCCCAGTTTGCTATAACGACTCACTCCTTGTTGAGTGAGTCGCTTTTTCTTTCTCTTATCATACAATTCATTGCACAAATCAACGCAAGTGATACCATCAAAGTGATTCTTATTTACTTTCGAAGGAATGCGTTATGTTTAAATCTATGGCAATTGCTGCCTTTTCATTATCGAGTATTTTAGTTGCCCCTTTAGCCAGCGCAAACTGGCAAGTTAATAATGAGCAAAGCAACGTGAGCTTTGTGTCTATCAAAAAGAACTCAGTTGCAGAAGCGCATCATTTCAAAAAAGTATCTGGAACACTAGATGAGCAAGGTCAATTTAAGTTGATGATCGACCTGGCATCGGTTGAAACACTGATCCCTATCCGCAATGAGCGCATGACTAAGCTGTTATTTGAAACGGCTAAATTTCCTAATGCTGTGTTAACTGCTGATTTAAGCAAAACATTGTTAAAACTTGAGCCTGGCCAACATGTACTTAAAGGTTTAAAGGCTGAGTTAGACTTTCATGGCAATAAAAAAGACCTAACAATTGATGTGCTTGCTAATATGTCACCGAAAGGCGATGTAACCGTATCATCTTTTACACCCGTTATTATTAATGCGAGTGATTTCAAAGTAACAGAAGGTATTAGCGAACTGCAAAAGCTTGCAGGTCTACCATCTATTGCAACAGCTATACCTGTGACATTCTCTTTGACGCTTGATAAAGATAAATAATGCAATCACTTGCCGAATTAGAAGCCGCTCTTCAGGCTCCCGATAAACCCTTTGATCAATGGCAGCCACAAAATTGTGGGCAATTGCCAATGACGATTGATGCGCAAGGGCGGTGGTTTTATGCCGGCAGTGAAATAAAACGCGAGGCAATGGTTAAGCTCTTTGCCTCAGTTCTTTGCAAAGAAGTTGATACTTATTTTTTAAAAACGCCGGTCGAGAAAATGGCCATTACAGTCGATGATGTGCCTTTTGTTATTATTGATTGGCGTTTTGAAGACACAGAGCAAGGTCCTGCGCTTTGTTGTGTCGATAATTTGCAGCGTGCATGGCTCGTATCAGCAAAGCAACCATTGGTATTACGTGAATTTGAAGGTGTCAGCGTGCCTTATGTACAATTAGTACATGGCTTGGCTGCGCGGGTATCGAGAAATGTGTATTATCAGTGGGCTGAAATAGCCTGCTCAGATGAGCAGGGCTATTATTTAGAATCATTAGCCAAGCGTTATTACTTAGCCTAAGTGTTTAAGCTTCTGGTTGTTCGTCAGACTCAGGAGCTTCAACTTCAATGGGTCCTAAAAACCACTCATCTAGCTTTTTAGCAACTTCAGGTAAGCCTGTGCCTTTTAATGAAGAGAAGGCATGAACTGTAATATCACCATCTAAGCTACTTAACTCACGGCGAACTTGTAAAACTTGCGCTTTACGTGCGCCTTGTTTGAGTTTGTCGGCTTTAGTTAATAGTGCCAGCACTGGAATTTCACTACCAACGGCCCAGTCGATTAAGTCACGGTCTAAATCTTTTAACGGATGGCGAATATCCATTAAAACAACGATACCTTTTAAGCTTTGACGCTTTTGTAAGTATTCACCTAGCGACTTTTGCCATTTTTTCTTCATTTCGATAGGTACTTTAGCGAAACCGTAACCCGGTAAGTCGATAAGGCGTTTATCGGCATCAAGTTCAAAGGTATTGATCAGCTGAGTACGACCTGGTGTTTTAGAAGTTCGAGCTAACTTTTGATCAGTCAAAGTGTTTAGAGCACTTGATTTACCAGCATTAGAGCGACCAGCAAACGCGACTTCAATCCCCGTATCAGCAGGTAAGCGTGAGATATCAGGTGCGCTGGTAACAAAGGACGCAGTGTTGTATTTGATACGAGATTTGAGCACAGGCTCTCCTAGTCTTTTATAAAAAATAACAAGCAGTGGCTAATTTCCACTTAAGGCACGTATTTTATACTATTAAAGCAGCATTCAAAAGCGTATTTAAGCGTGCTAAATTGGCTTTAAATTAGGAAAATTACTAAGTAGAAACTTAATCTAAGTCAAATCCCTATAAATTATGAGCTTAATGTGGGCAGAAAACGTGCCAGAGAATTTATTATCGTGTAGAATATAGAAATCACAACATCCATATTGTAGATGATACAGGGTCGGAAACAGAGAATTCACCATGAAAAAAATAGCACTATCTTTAACTATATTGCTTGGTACGTTGTCAGCAAGCAACGCAACAGCATTTGATGGCGATGTAAACGCAGGTAAAGAGAAATCGGCAACGTGTGCGGCTTGTCACGGCCCAGACGGTAATGCACCGGTTAATATCTACCCTAAAATTGCAGGCCAACACGCAGATTATATCTATAAACAATTACAAGAGTTTAAATTAGGTATGACATCTGGAGGCAAAGAAGGTCGTATGGATCCAGTAATGAGTGGTATGGCTATGCCGCTTAGCGATCAAGACATGAAAGACCTAGCTGCTTACTTCTCTTCTTTAAATATGTCTGAAGGTACAACACCTAAAGATGTAGTGGAAGTGGGTCAACAGCTTTATAAAGCCGGTGATGCTGAGCGCGGTATTCCAGCATGTGCTGCTTGTCACGGTCCACGTGGTAACGGTACATCACTAGCAAAATTTCCGAAAGTTTCGTTCCAACATCCAGAATACATCAAGTCACAACTTGAAAAGTTCCGTGATGGTACGCGTAATAACGACTTAAACGGTATGATGCAAGATATCGCTAAAAAGCTAACAGATAAAGACATCGAAGTACTTTCAAAATACTTAGGTGGCTTACACTAAAGTCTGATTGCGGATAGAAATACTCCGTATTAATATGTGATTAGTGTGAAAAAAGCAGCGCAAGCTGCTTTTTTTGTATTTAACACATGTCGAAATCTCCTACTCTCGTGTGAGACATTGTCCATAGTGAGCTGTAAGCTAAATCCTATTTTTATTTCTATTTTTAGCATAACTCTTTGTTATTAAATGGATTGAACTTGTTGCA
>NZ_JAKEVN010000280.1:0-584 GCF_022398505.1 Pseudoalteromonas sp. Isolate3
TTATTAAATAGGGATCATTACAGAGAGAGCAAGCAACAAAGAAGATTACAAAAACCGACTTAATCAAAGAGTAATACCCAAACTCTTCGATGCTCAATTCTCTTGCTAATAAAGCTGTTACTACAAAGGCGCCTAATATTATAAAAAGCTGGGTAACTACAAAGTAAAGTGAATTTTTTTTCAAAATCAATAATCCATATCTTTTTGAAAAAGAGCCAAGAGTATTAATAAAAGCAATACCCCGTGAGTTATGAAACTAGTTACTAATGCACTCCCCTGAAACGCATAAAAGGTTACAAATATAATTCCTGTGAACTTAGGTTGAAGCTTATATTTATAGAAGGACTTAAAGACAAAGCTTGTAACAATAAATACAAATAAAATACCAAAAACACCAAAATTAGAGTAACCATCGCTCAGATAGCCATTATTCGCACTCATTTCTTCCTTGCCAAAATACTCATAGCCAATTAATCGCGAAGGAATAGAGTGATAGTCATAATCTAAAAATAGTGACAACAGCGAATTCGAATAATATATGTAATTATCATCGAAATAATCAAAATAATATATATTTAATAAAG
>NZ_JAKEVN010000281.1:0-572 GCF_022398505.1 Pseudoalteromonas sp. Isolate3
ATGGGTAAATTAGATATCCTATTGAATTATAGTAAGAATAAATTTTTTGTAATTTTTTTACATTTTTTTGGAATCTAGCTCCAACATCAAGCAATAGGAGCATAAGAAAGGGTTATCAAACGACTTGTTTCGTCAGCAAACTAAGAATATGAATTGCTAGCTGTTTGCTTCGGTAAGATTTTAGCCAATGTTTGAATTCATTAGCTCAGAAAGGCCATTGTTTCTGGCTAACAATGACAAACGCTAAGTGCCGGGTTAGTTGTCTGATATGGCATCACAGTACGTGAAATTAGCGGGGTTTGACCGTAGTGGCGCGTGCCATCTGTATCGCCACAAGAATATTGGATATTGGCGCTGACCTTCGCAAAAACCAAGAAATACTAGGTCATGCTAGCATTCTCACAACGCAACTTTACACGCATGTTAGCAGTAAAAATTTATTTGACGTCTATGAAGCGAATCACACTTCTGCTGAAGGTGGTAGGGGGTTGTTTAAGGACATAAATATCAGCAACCAAACTTTAAAGAATACAAGACATCTATCGAAGTGACACATACTAATAAACGTTTGT
>NZ_JAKEVN010000282.1:0-562 GCF_022398505.1 Pseudoalteromonas sp. Isolate3
GCAATTAACTATATGATATTAATGAGAAAAACTAATAGCCCTCTAACAGATTCTGTGTAACTGCCATTTAGTTAATATATCTTTTTAGGCGTTCTTTTAATTCGATAATAAACTGACTTATCGCCTGGTTCCAGTTTGGAATGGACTACGGTGGCTATGCCACAGTAGCATGCCTTGCATATACACTTGGAACTTTATAAATGTGGAATAGATTACGTGGGCGTAACAAATGTGTCTTTATTATCTGAGACATTACCAAAGCATTGGGAGTCGCAACGTGAAGTGCTTGAAATGCAAATAGGTGATCTGTCAGGTGAGGACATGATAAAACGAATGTTACCCTTGCAACATGTTGATAAAAATAAAGCGTCAATAATGATAGTGCAAGGTGCGAAAGGTTCGCGTGTAGTTAATTAACACGTGACTGATTTACGCGATGCACTGGCAAAAAAGGAGTAATTTTGTCTGATGATGGATGGATAATGAAAGAAAATGAAGGTCATGGTTTTCAGAACTAAGAAAATAAAGTTGAGCTTTACACAAAAATAGAAAAGTTTTTGGC
>NZ_JAKEVN010000283.1:0-562 GCF_022398505.1 Pseudoalteromonas sp. Isolate3
TTCATCGTATAACGCACCTTACGCGGATTCACTTATGTTCATCATACTGACTGCCTAGCACTCACCCGATTTGTGGTTATCAGGAGGATCGTCCTCTCACGATTAAGATCCCGATTGGCGCATACCAACCTTCGTTACATTGTCAGAGCCGCTACTTTATTCAGGCTCCTAGGATCATCTGGTGATACAGATGGTTCACTCATTAAGCGGTGAACAGCGCTTCATACGACTTCACGTCGCACGCCCCAAGACGTGTTTAGGCGAATTACTCAAAAGAGCGAACTTCGGCCATTCAAAATTGCTTTTCTATTTCGTCAAAGTATATTGCTGCAAAGTCAGGAAAGCGACCCAATCACTCGTTTTGTCCTGAGACAAAAGCTATAACTACAGCATTTTAGTTGTAGTGGTAATTAGTTAAGAAGTTTGTTAAAAATGAGTCATTCAGAAAAGCGAGCGACACTGTGTTAGAAAAACGCGCGATTCGCTCGCTATAAACATGTCATGTTTCAAAGGGAAAAGTTGACTTATGAGTTATAGATTTGGAAATAAACTACTTTTTATT
>NZ_JAKEVN010000284.1:0-560 GCF_022398505.1 Pseudoalteromonas sp. Isolate3
AATTGTATTAGATTATAAAAGCGTTGGCAGCGAAAATATAGTTAGGGTAAAAATTATAGGATGTCTAAGTGAAGAATAAGCTATATATTCATATTGGATTACATAAAACAGCTACTACATCATTACAAAAGTTTGTCTTTCCTCGTTTGCCTAGTTTTAAATTTATCGGGAGAAATGATCTTCCGCTAAATAATCAAAATGAACTTTATTTGGAGTTAGTCAAATACTGCTTTTCAAAGAAACAAGATAAACCCAAAGAAGTTGAACTTAGAAGTGCACTTATTACGGAATTAAAGGCTAATAAGGTAATTCTAAGTGATGAATGGTTTAGTGCTGACTTTGATGGCTTTTATAAGTTTGAAGGTGCAAGCTGGCAGATGAAACTAGATAAGCTTTCTAGAATAATTAATGGGCTGGATTATAAGCTAGTTGTCACTTTGAGGGATCCTTTTGATGGCGTCTTTTCGCAGTATAGTGAGTTTAACCAGGTAGGTATAGAGTCTAAATATTCAACTTTTAAAGAGTATTTTTATAATAGTAACGACTCCAATGTGTATAAG
>NZ_JAKEVN010000285.1:0-558 GCF_022398505.1 Pseudoalteromonas sp. Isolate3
AGAGGTGAGAGGTGCAAGCACCTCTTCGTTTCCGCTCGACTTGCATGTGTTAGGCCTGCCGCCAGCGTTCAATCTGAGCCATGATCAAACTCTTCAATTAAAAGTTTTTTCTGTCCCGAAGGACATGCTCAATGAATTCTGATTTTGATTCTTTCGAATCGAATTGACTGTGCTGAAACAAGTAAACTTGTTTCCGTTGGTCACTCAGTTCAATTGAGACTCTAAATTTGTTTGCGTCATCTAGCGAACTAGAATCGGCTGTTAGAACTCAATCTGTACGAGTGCCCACACAGATGATTGCTTTATATTGTTAAAGAACGTTTGAGATACTTTCGCGTCTCAAGGGCTGTGCATTCTACGCAAGCCGTTATTTTTGTCAACACTTAATTTTGAGAAAAGTTTATTTTTTCAAAACTCAGTTTTACTTGACTCAACCAACTCGTCGTTTTGCTTTTTTGTAAGCAGTCCGCCGTGTCGGTGGATGCGCATTATAGGGAGATCCGAATTCAGATCAACTGTTTTTTGCAGTTTTTATTAAAAAAATGACTGTTCGCGCAA
>NZ_JAKEVN010000029.1:0-37088 GCF_022398505.1 Pseudoalteromonas sp. Isolate3
AACTTATTCTTTAACATCAATAAGTTATTATTTTAGAGTGAAATGAAATGAGAGAATTTTCTCGCACTGATCGTGTTGCTCAGCAAATTCAAAAAGAGATTGCTGTTATTCTTCAACGCGAAATCAAAGATCCACGCCTAGGCATGGTAACAGTGTCTGCGGTTGAGGTATCTCGCGACTTATCTTACGCAAAAGTATTTATCACGGTATTCAACACGGATGATGAAGATAAAGCCAAGCAAAGCGCTAAAATCTTAAATGAAGCAACGGGTTATATTCGTTCTTTATTAGGTAAACGCATTCGTGCGCGCATCATGCCAGAGTTACGTTTTGTAATCGATAACTCACTAATGGAAGGTATGCGTATTTCAAACTTGGTTGATTCTGTTATTCGTGAAGACAATGCTAAGCATGTAGACGAAGAAGACGGCGAAGAAGGCACTAAAGACTAATGGCTAGACGCAGTAAAGGTCGTGCTATTGACGGCATCTTATTACTTAATAAGCCGCAAGGTATTTCATCAAACAAAGCATTGCAGCAAGCAAAGGGAATATACTTTGCTCAAAAAGCAGGCCACACCGGTGCGCTTGATCCGCTCGCGACGGGTATGCTGCCTATTTGTTTTGGTGAAGCGACTAAGTTTACCCAGTTTTTGCTCGATACAGACAAAACCTATGTAGTGCGTGCCAAACTTGGTGAGCGAACTACAACGTCTGATTCAGATGGTGAAGTGGTTGAAACGCGTGAAGTATCGGTAACACCTGAGCAATTAGCTGAGCAAATTGCCAGTTTCTTAGGTGAGTCGGATCAATACCCTTCGATGTACTCTGCGCTTAAATACCAAGGTCAGCCTTTGTATAAATATGCCCGCGAAGGCATTGAAGTGCCGCGTAAGTGTCGAAAAATTAATGTATTTAGTTTAACGCTTGATGAGTTTGATGAAGCTAATAACGAAGTACAAATGACGGCACATGTATCTAAAGGCACTTATATTCGTACTATTGTTGACGACTTAGGTGAAAAGCTTGGCTGTGGTGCTCATGTTATCATGTTACACCGCAGTGCAGTTGGCCATTATCCAAGTGAGAAAATGGTCACTCTTGAGCAACTTGAAGAAAAGCTACAGCAAGCAAAAGCAGACGATGTTGCGCCTTCAAGCTACCTCGATGAGCTACTATTGCCAATGGATACTGCTTTGGTTGACTTACCTGTGATTGAGATTACCCAAGAGCAGGGCGTGGCATTTAGTCATGGTCAAACAGTAGTGATTGGTAGGCCTGTACCAGATGGGGTAGTAAAGGTAATGGCTGATGGGGTGTTCATTGGTACCGGTGAGCGCCATAAAGATGGTCACTTAAAATCAAAGCGTGGCTTATCAAATCAGCTGCCTGAGTAAAGATTACCTTGTAGTTATAAGCAAAGCTGGGTAGAATACGCCCCGCTCAATCGTTTTGGCTGAATTAGTGATCGGCTAAAACACAATTTAAATTAATTTTTGGAGTTACTATGTCACTAAGCAATCAAGAAAAAGTTGAGATCATCGGTAAATTTGCACGCGCTGAAGGCGACACTGGTTCACCTGAAGTACAAGTTGCACTTCTAACTTTCGATATCAACAAGCTTCAAGGTCACTTTGCTAGCCACAAGCACGACTTCCACTCACGTCGTGGTCTTCTTCGCAAAGTAAGCCAACGCCGTAAACTGCTTGACTACCTTAAAGGTAAAGACATTGCACGTTACACTGCGTTAATCCAAGAGCTTGGCCTACGTCGCTAAGAACTAGATTACGAGAAAAGGGGCTATTTAGCCCCTTTTTTTGTGCGCGCATGAAAGGTATACTAGCGCACATCTTAGTAGGTGAATCTACTAAGTAATTGAAAAAACATCATTGCCAATTGTAGTACTTAATCGTGTTTTCATAAGCACAATTAAGTACTGTAATTGGTACTTTGATGGACTATTTTTTACCAATTCGGAGCACTGCTCTGAGTTGCTTTTACATTTAAAGGATATTTTTAAGTGCAAGCAATTATTAAAGAATTTCAACTAGGTCAACACACTGTGACTCTAGAAACTGGTGCTATCGCTCGTCAAGCTGACGGCGCAGTACTAGCAAGCATTGGCGATACTTCAGTATTAGTTACTGTTGTAGGCAAGCGCGATGCACAACCAGGTCAAGACTTCTTTCCACTAACAGTTAACTACCAAGAGCGTATGTACGCTGCGGGTCGTATCCCTGGTGGTTTCCTTAAGCGTGAAGGTCGTCCTAACGATGGCGAAACGCTTATCGCTCGTTTAATCGACCGTCCAATCCGTCCACTTTTCCCAGACGGTTTCGTAAACGAAGTACAAGTAATTGCGACAGTTGTTTCTGTTAATCCAGAAATCCAACCTGACATGGTTGCTATGATTGGTACTTCAGCAGCTCTTGCTATCTCTGGTATCCCATTCAATGGTCCTATCGGTGCATCACGCGTTGGTTTCATCAACGGCGAATATGTACTTAACCCAACACTAGCTGAGCTTGAAGAGAGCCAATTAGACCTAGTTGTTGCAGGTACTGATAACGCAGTACTTATGGTTGAATCAGAAGCTGAAACACTATCTGAAGAAGTAATGTTAGGTGCGGTTGTTTATGGTCATGAGCAATCTCAAGCTATCATCAACGCAATCAACGAATTCAAAGCTGAAGCAGGTAAACCAGCTTGGGATTGGACTGCACCAGAGAAAAACGTAACACTTGCTGAGAAAATCTCTGCAATCGCTGCTGAAAAAGTAGGTGAAGCATACCGCATCACTGACAAAGTAGCGCGTAAAGAAGCACTAGGTGTAGCGAAAGAAGAAGTTGTTGCTACTTTAACTGCAGAGCTTGCTGAAGGCGAAGAGCTAGATACACAAGAAGTTGGTAAACTATTTGGTTCTTTAGAAAAAGAAATCGTTCGTGGCCGTATCATCGCAGGTGAGAAGCGTATCGATGGTCGTGAACCAGATATGATCCGTGCACTAGACGTAATGACAGGGGTTTTACCTCGTACTCACGGTTCTGCAATCTTTACTCGTGGTGAGACGCAAGCACTTGTTACTGCAACACTTGGTACAGAGCGTGATTCACAGTTAATCGATGATTTAACTGGTACTAACAAAAACCACTTTATGCTGCACTATAACTTCCCTCCGTTCTGCGTAGGTGAAACTGGTTTTGTTGGCTCACCTAAGCGTCGTGAGATCGGTCACGGTAACTTAGCTAAGCGTGGTATTGCAGCTGTATTACCAACGTTAACTGACTTCCCATACTCAATCCGTGTTGTTTCAGAAATCACTGAATCAAATGGTTCATCGTCTATGGCATCAGTATGTGGTACGTCATTAGCTCTTATGAATGCTGGTGTACCAATTAAAGCATCTGTTGCTGGTATTGCGATGGGTCTAGTTAAAGAAGGCGAAGATTTCGTTGTTCTTTCTGACATCTTAGGTGATGAAGATCACTTAGGTGACATGGACTTTAAAGTAGCGGGTACTTCTAATGGTATCACTGCATTACAAATGGATATCAAGATCGAAGGTATCACTAAAGAAATCATGCAAATCGCTCTTAAACAGGCGAAAGCAGCACGTTTACACATCTTAGGTGTTATGGACGAAGCGATTTCAGCACCTTCTGAAGAGTTATCTCAGTTCGCGCCACGCATTTACACAATGCAAATCCCTGCGAAGAAAATTGCTGAAGTTATCGGTAAAGGTGGCGCAACTATCCGTCAACTTACAGAAGAAACTGGTACTACGATTGAAATCGAAGATGACGGTACAATCAAGATCGCAGCAACTGATGGCATCAGCGCTAACGATGCTATTAAGCGTATCGAGCAATTAACTGCTGAGCTAGAAGTAGGTACTATCTACACTGGTAAAGTTGTTCGTATCGTTGATTTTGGTGCGTTCGTTAATATTCTTCCAGGTAAAGATGGTCTAGTGCACATTTCACAAATCAGCACTGAGCGTGTTAACAACGTGACTGACCACCTGAGCGAAGGCCAAGAAGTTAAAGTTAAAGTTCTTGAAGTAGATCGCCAAGGTCGTGTACGTCTAAGCATCAAAGAAGCTATGGAATCAGCTGCTGAAGAAAAAGCAGAAGAGTCTAAAGACGCTTAATGATGATTGAATAACCAGTTATTTGCTGGATATAAGAAAAAGGGGCTGTTTAGCCCCTTTTTTTATGCTTTAATGAAACCTATTCGCTTCGATTTTGTCTACAGAGAATTCAGGTATTAAGGAATTTAATGATTTTTAAACACTTAGCATTGACCGCTGTGGCTATTTTTTCTTTAAGTGCATGCCAAACCACCACACAATCTGAGTCAGTCCCTATTGTTAATGTGCCTTTTACCGCACCATTGGCGCCTGATTTTCGTAATGAAATTACGATTGCTCGTTACTCTGAGTTGTTAAACCGCGCAGATTTAAGTGCTGAGCAACAGGCTAAGCTTTATTACGATCGCGGCGTGTTATTTGACAGCTTAGGTATGTCGACGTTAGCGCGAATAGACTTTAACCGTGCGATTAAGCTCAAACCAGATTTGGCTGAGGTGTATAACTTTTTAGGTATTCACCACACACTGATGCAGCAGTATGAACAAGCCTACGAATTTTTTGATTCTGCACTTGAGCTTAATGAGCAGCATGAGTACGCCTATTTAAATCGTGGGATTGCACTTTACTATGGTGAGCGCCCATTACTTGCACAAGATGATTTACAACAGTTTTTAAATCGTTCACCCAGCGATCCTTATCGTGTGTTATGGCTTTATTTAGCGCAATCAGAAGCTGATAAAAAGCAAGCCTTAATTGATTTAAAAGCTAACTCACAAGGTGTAGATGAGTCACAATGGGGTTACCAACTCTTGGCACTTTACTTAGGTGACATTAGTGAGTTTGAATTTTTATCTGGCATTATTGAAGGCGTTACTTCAGAGCAAGAGTATGCACATCGCTTATGTGAAGCTTATTTCTATCTAGCTAAGATGCATCAAGCAGCTGGTGATAACTACCTTGCTGCTGACTATTTTAGGCTTGCCCTTGCCACCAATGTACATGAATTTGTTGAATACAAATATGCCCGTTTAGAGCTTGAGTTAATGGCTGGTGAAAACGCAAGCTAAGGTTTCTTTAATTGTGATTCTATTACTGAGCTTGGGTCTTGTTTCAAGCTCAGTGTCTCGTTTTATTCCCGCTTATTTTTATTACGCAAATACCAGCCCTTCACAAGTGACAGCTATCTATCATTTAGCGCCGAGTGCTATTAATTTGCAGCATTTAGTGTTGAGTAACTCGCAACTTCGCCAGCTGGCAAAGCTCGATGATAGCAATGCCGTGTATCAGCTTGCGCTTAGGTTTTTGCAGCAACAAGACTACACTGCAGCAAAATTATGGTGGCAGCCTTACTTTGCTGAATTTACTTTATTGCAGCAGCAAGCCTTAGCGGATCAGCTAGTCCAAACGCAACAGTGGCACGATATAAGCAGTTTAGGCCAAGCTGGCAAGTTACCCGAGGGGAATGCTAAGCAAGCTTGGCTATTGCAACAACAAATGCCGGTAGCTCAAATTGCCCCTGCTTATGCGCAGCAACAGCAATTTGCTTTATCAACAGCGACTTTACAAGCAAGCAGCCAGTGCAAATTTAATGTTTTAATGATGACAGATCACTACAAAGGGATTCAGGCTTTAAATCAGTATAAGCAGCAATACAGCAAAGCTCCTGAGCCCGCCAAAGACAGCTTTTGCTTTACTGAGGTTGTTTATGTAGCCGATAAATTTAAGTGTGATGCAAGTGATGGGGCGCTTAGTTGTAATTGGCAAAATGCTGCAGAGCAAAAATGGCCTGAAGGTTTTGACTTTATTGTGATGATGTCGAATCAAGGGGCAGCAAATGTTCAAGGCGGTATTATGCATATTAACTCATCGCAACCTTATGCGGTGTTTTTACATGAATTAATGCACTTTAATGGTTTTGAAGATGAATATGCTTTAGCAGAGAAAAAACAACAGTGGCTATGCAAGCAGCAAGGGTTAGTCGCTCCAAATTTATTTATCGCAAATGGCGTTCTTCCACCAAAAAGCTGGCAAAAAAGTGTCGCTTGCGACAATGAAAAGGCCTATAAACCTAGCCCTAATTGGTCGATTATGCAGTACCAAACTATGGGGTTATCTGAGCAATACAGAGCGCTTTGGCAAAAACAAATTAACCAGCCCTTAACAAAGCCGGTTCGGTTTTCTGAATATTTTGCCTTTTTAGGCTTAAAGCCAGTGTTTACAACAGCTTCCAAAGAGCAGAATTTTTCTGACTAATCGACTATTTATTGCTATTTTAGTATGCAAAGAGGTTAAATATTGTGCAAATAGGAGTGTCTCCTATAGACAAAATAGCACCTGATCAGTATAACTATACGCATTGTAAGCTTTTTTTGAAGCCAACTTTTAACCATCCAAATGAACAGTACGCAACTAATTAAAACTAGAGCGGTATTGATATTCTTATGACACTAAAAGGCTCCTAATTATGACTTTGCTCTGGATACCCCTGTTATCCTTAATCGGCAGTGTTATTTCATCCTGCACTTCAAAACTAACACGTAACCAAAGCACTGCTTTGACCATGTTAGCGCCTTTGATTGCCCTTGGAATTGTATTTTCGTATACCCCTGCAGTCTTTTCTGGTGAAACAATTCGCTACACTGCTGAGTGGATCCCGCTTTTAAACATGCAAGTCTCGTTTCGACTTGATGGTTTAACGTTACTCTTTTTATATATGATCTTGGGTATTGGTACCCTAGTGATTTTTTATGCGCGTTATTACTTGAGTAATAGCGACTCAATGCCAAAGCTATACTGCTATTTAATGCTATTTATGACCGCAATGGTCGGCATCGTGATGTCGAACAATGTGATCCAGCTTTGGTTTTTCTGGGAGCTCACCAGTATTAGCTCGTTCTTATTGATTAGCTATTGGTGGCATAAATCAGAAGCTCGAAAAGGCGCGCGCATGGCGCTTGCTATTACCGGTGCCGGTGGTCTTGCATTACTAGCTGGTTTATTACTTATTGGTGATATTGTTGGTAGTTATAATCTTGACGTTATTTTAGCAAGCAAAGCGCTTATTCAATCTCATGAACTCTATGAAGTTGCGCTGGTATTAGTGCTATTAGGTGCTTTTACCAAATCTGCGCAATTTCCATTTCATTTCTGGTTACCACATGCGATGGCGGCACCGACACCAGTCAGTGCCTACTTACACTCTGCAACCATGGTTAAAGCGGGTATCTTTTTATTAGCGCGTTTTTATCCAGCGCTATCAGGCACAGATACTTGGTTTATCTTAGTGGCAATGACGGGTCTGGCGACTTTATTGGTCGGCGCTTATATCGCGTTGTTTAAGCATGATTTAAAAGGCTTGTTGGCTTATTCAACAATCAGCCATTTAGGTTTAATTACATTACTCTTAGGTTTAGACACTGAGCTTGCTACAGTGGCTGCTATTTTCCACATTATTAACCACGCTACGTTTAAAGCGTCGTTATTTATGGCAACGGGTATCATTGATCATGAAACTGGCACCCGTGATATGCGTAAACTTAATGGTATGTGGCGATTTATGCCGTATACCGCCACACTTGCTATGGTGGCAGCTGCAGCCATGGCGGGCGTGCCACTGTTAAATGGTTTCTTGTCGAAAGAAATGTTCTTTGCCGAAACACTACATCAACAAGTGCTTGGCTCTATGTCGTGGTTAATTCCAGTGTTAGCAACGATTGCTGGTGCACTATCTGTGGCGTATTCAGCGCGCTTTATTCATGACGTGTTTTTCAATGGCGACCCAATTGATTTGCCAAAACAGCCCCATGAGCCACCACGCTATATGCGTGTACCAATCGAAATTTTGGTTGTGCTGTGTTTACTCGTTGGTATGTTCCCGCACTTTGCAGTAAGCGATATTTTAGCTTCGGCATCTTTCGCAGTGCTTGGTAATGTAGCCCCGGATTATAAGCTATCAGTATGGCATGGCTTTAACTTACCTCTGTTAATGAGCTTTATTGCAACAAGCGTTGGTGTGATGATTTATGTGCAGCGTAAGCACCTGTTCCACTTCCAAGCGTCATTACCAACTTTGAATGCTAAAAAAGGCTTTGAGCGTGGCTTATATAGCTTGATTAAGTGGTCACAAGAAAAGATTAAACGTATCGAAAATGGCTCCTTACAGCGTTATGCCTTTGTGATGATTGCGGTGGTGCTCATGTGTGCGGGTTGGCCTTTATTTGAAATGCGCCAGTTAGCAGGAGCAAGCGAGTTAACCCCAATCGATTTCCATAATGCAATAGGTGCAGGCTTACTAATAATTGGTGCGTTGGCAACGGTTATTTGGCACCGCTCACGAATGATATCTTTGATTATGATTTCAATTGTAGGCCTGATGGTATCTGTTGCTTTCACTCGATTCTCTGCGCCAGATTTAGCACTGACTCAGTTAACGGTTGAAGTTGTCACCGTGATGCTACTGATGCTTGCACTGTTCTTTTTACCGCAGCGTACTCCGAAAGAATCGAGCTCACTGCGTATTCTGCGTGACTTGGGTATCTCATCGGCAATTGGTGTGGTTGTGGCAAGTATTTGTTATGCGCTTCTGACAAGACCACTTGAGTCAATTTCTGACTTCTTTGTTGCCAATGCAAAAACTGGCGGTGGTGGTACTAACGTTGTAAACGTTATCCTCGTTGACTTTAGGGGGTTTGATACCCTAGGTGAAATTACCGTATTGGGTATTGCTGCATTAGGTATTTATAAACTGCTTATTAACTTGCCGCTGTTTATGCCAGCAAGTGATAGCGAAGGGCGCCCATGGGCAAGAGAGCGTTACCCAATTCTACTCTCGAGTATTTCACAAAGCTTGTTACCACTTGCATTACTTGTGTCTGCGTATATTTTCTTACGTGGTCATAACTTACCAGGTGGTGGCTTTATTGCAGGACTCGTTACCGCGATTGCATTTATTTTGCAATATATGGCCAATGGTTCGCATTGGATTGCAGACAGATTTGACGTGAATTATCGTAAGATTATTGCGTCAGGTATTGCTATTGCATTGTTCACAGGTATTGGAAGTTGGTTCTTCGAACGTCCATTCCTAACAACCTGGTTTGATTATTTTGATATTCCGTTAGTCGGCAAAACAGAACTTGCTAGTGCTATCGTATTTGATTTAGGTGTGTATTTAACTGTTGTAGGTGCAACGCTGATGATTTTAGCAAGTTTAGGTAAATTAACTGCTGATACACCCAAGCAAGAGGTAAATATTTAATGGAAGTATTGTACGCATCGTGCGTCGGCGTGCTGGTTGCATGCGGAATTTACTTAATATTGCGGGCTCGTACCTTCCCTGTGGTACTCGGCCTGACTATGTTGTCGTATGCAGTTAACCTGTTTTTATTCTCTTCAGGTCGCTTAACAATTAACAAAGCGGCTGTACTTGGTACAGGCAGTGAGTATGCCGACCCACTCCCTCAAGCGCTGGTTTTAACAGCAATTGTAATTGGCTTTGCGATGACCGCTTTTGTGGTTATTTTAGCGATTCGTGGTCGTGCAGATTTGGGTAATGACCATGTTGATGGTCACCTTGTTAAATCATCGAAGGAGCAAAAATGATTCAGCATTTAGCTTCTTTACCGATTCTAATTCCGATGTTGGCAGGTGTTATTTTACTCATGCCGCCATGTGGTAAAAACTTACATATCCGTCGTGTTTCGTCGGTTATTTTGTCGATTGTCACATTATCAGTAAGTGCTTACTTATTATACCACGTTAATATTACAGCACCGCTTGTTTACGCAATCGGTGACTGGTCTGCACCATTTGGTATTGTGCTGGTTGCCGATAGACTAGCAACACTACTGGTGTTACTTACCAGTTTCCTTGGTGCGGTTGTGGTGCTCTATAGCTGTGCAGGTGATGATAAAAAAGGGAGCTTTTTCCACCCATTAGTGCACTTTTTAGTGTTAGGTGTTAATGGTGCCTTTTTAACTGGCGATGTGTTTAACTTATTCGTATTCTTTGAAGTCTTGTTAATTGCCTCATATTCATTATTGATGCATGCAGGTAACAAACACAGTACCCGTGCTGCACTGCAATATGTGATTTTAAACTTAATTGGTTCAAGTGTGTTCTTGATTGCGCTAGGTGTACTTTATGGTGTACTAGGCACATTGAATATTGCTGATTTAGCGCAAAAAGTCCCGCAATTGACGGGTGACGATGTTTACCTCGCTAAAATTGGTGGTTTGTTATTAATTGTGGTATTTGCTTTAAAAGGCGCGTTATTACCATTGCATTTATGGTTACCGAATACCTACGCAAGTGCAATGCCATTGGTGGCTGCATTATTTGCGATTATGACCAAGGTAGGTGTTTATGCCATGCTACGTGTGTATACCGTAATATTTGGTGATAATGCTGGCGAGCTTGCTCACATGGCACAACCTTGGTTATGGGGCTTAGCACTAGCGACCATAGTTATGGGTGGTATTGGTGTATTAGCGAGTCAAGACCTTAGAAAGCTTGTTGCGAATCTGGTTGTTGTATCTGTAGGTACTTTAGTGGCATTGGTTGCGATTCAAAATGTCTCTGCAACAGCTGCATTACTTTACTACTTAGTGCATTCAACTATTATTTGCGCAGCACTATTTTTAATTGCAGATTTAATTGCTCAACAACGCGGTAAAGTTGCCGACCGATTAGTAGCAGGTCGTGCCGTTGCACAGCCATACTTGCTTGGTGCTTGTTTCATAGTTGCTGCTCTTGCCGTTGTTGGTATGCCGCCGTTATCTGGCTTTGTAGGTAAAGTATGGATTTTAAAGAGCACGCTAGATAGTGAAAAAGCCATGTTGTTTTGGCCAATTTACCTAGTATCTAGTTTGGCGTTATTAGTGGCGGTTTCACGCGCTGGTACAAGCTTATTCTGGGATCATACTCATAAAGACAGTGAAGCAATTGAAGGCACCAAAGCACATCCTCTTAAAGTGATTTCAGTAGTTGCGCTACTTGCATGTTCACCTTTAATGGTTGTATTTGCAGGACCTATTTCAGACTATATGCTAGCAACATCAGAGCAGTTGTTTGATATCAACACTAGCATCAACACTGTATTACAAGGAGGCCATTGATGCGTTTAGAAGCTCGCTTTCGTTGGTTGCCAACACCATTTCGCAGTGTTTTATTATTTATTGTATGGCTGTTGTTAAATAACAGTGTGTCGCCTGGACACCTGTTTTTAGCTGCATTTTTCGCAATTACCATTCCGTGGATTACTTTCCCATTTCGTGATCCTCAGCCGCTAATTGTAAGGCCGGGTCTTGCGTTTAGGCACTTATTGTTGGTGCTTTATGATATTGTGACTGCCAATTTACAAGTGGCACTGTTGATTCTCGGGCCCACTAAAAAATTGCGCCCAGGTTTTATAAAAGTGCCTTTGGATTTAAACCACGAAATGCCAATTACTATTTTGGCAAGTACAGTGTCGTTAACGCCGGGTACTGTGAGCGCAGAGGTTTACCCTATTCCTGAGTCCCTCGAAGAGGGGGCAGAGATTGAGCAGCGCTATTTATTAATCCATGTGCTCGATTTAGCTGATGAACAAGCGTTAATTAAAACGATTAAGCAGCGCTATGAAGCACCGCTTAAGGAGATTTTTCGATGCTAGATACCGTTTTTTTAATAGTTTACGCCATGATAGCTATATCTTTATTATTAAACGTGTGGCGGTTAATTGTAGGGCCGTCGGTACCTGATCGTATTTTGGCTTTAGACACTATGTTTATTAACACCATCGCTTTAATTATTCTGTATGGCATGAGCATGGGAACAGATTTATATTTTGAAGCCGCATTATTAATCGCTATGCTTGGCTTTGTTAGCACGGTAGCTGTATGTAAGTATTTGCTACGTGGCGATATTATTGAATAGGGTAGCAAATGATGAGTGAATGGATTGTATCAATCTTACTATTAATTGGTGGTTGCTTTATTCTAATAGGCTCAATAGGCCTTGTGAAAATGCCTGATTTTTTTATGCGTTTACACGGTCCAACTAAAGCAACAACCCTAGGAATGGCATCGTTATTGATTGCTGCGATGGTGTATTTTAGCTATACCAATGAAGGGATGAGCGTAAAAGAAATTCTCATTTCAATTTTCTTACTGATCACCGCGCCTATTAGCGGCTATATGCTGATTAAGTCAGCAATCCATCATAAGCTTCGTGCTAAAGATGGCACTAAGGGCCTCGATAACATCGAAGAAGATTAATACCAGCTCGCAATAATACTTAAGGAATTGGTGTGATATCTGAGTAACAGAACAATGTGATCTACTCGAGTGGCTTTTATTGAGCTCGTAGATCGCATAAAATGCCCCGTCATTTAGTACAGTAGGTAAATAGAGCATTATGCGAGTAGCACTTGGAGTAGAATACAACGGCGCGCGTTACAGTGGTTGGCAACGTCAATCACACGTCAATAGCGTACAACAAGAAGTAGAAACGGCGTTGTCGCGTATTTGTAATCATCCAGTCGAAATTGTTTGTGCAGGCCGCACCGATGCGGGTGTACATGGCACCGGGCAAGTGATCCATTTTGATACTCACGCTGAGCGTGAAATGGTCGCGTTCACTATGGGTATGAATACCTTACTACCAAAAGATATTGCTATTCGCTTTGCCCAGCCTGTAAGCGAAGACTTTCACGCTCGTTTTAGTGCTACAGCTCGTCGCTACCGCTATGTGATTTATAATTACACCTATCGCGGCGCTATCATGAGTGAAGGGGTGACACACTTTCATCACCCATTAGACGAAACTAAAATGCAAGAAGCCTGTCAGTATTTAATAGGCGAGCATGACTTTACTTCGTTTAGAGCACTACATTGCCAAGCAAATACAGCAAATCGTACTATTCACCACCTGTCGGTAAAACGCCAAGGTGATTATGTGATTATTGATATTAAAGCCAATGCGTTTTTACATCACATGGTACGAAACATCACAGGGTGTTTGATGGACATTGGTCTTCATAAGCATGAACCCGTGTGGTTAAAAGAATTACTCGATTTAAAAGAGCGCGCTAAGGCAAGTGCGACAGCGAAAGCTGCTGGCCTTTACTTAGTTGACGTGGATTACCCAGAACATTTTGGCATTCCTAAAACACCATTAGGGCCTTTGTTTTTACCTGATTCAGACAGTTAGACTTTAGTAGACTACTACTAAGACCAGTTTTTTATATCGTCTGCGGGTAATTCATGTTTTAATTGAAAAAATCTGTCTGTTTATTTGTTATCAGAAACACAAGTGAGTGTTTCCAATTAAACAGACTGCGACACAGAACAGCATTAAGAGAGTTGCAAATGAGTTGGTTAGAAAAAATCTTACCTAAAACGACTAAATCGTCAGGTCGTAAAGAAATCCCTGAAGGGGTTTGGGCTAAGTGTACAGACTGTGATTCAATTTTATATAAAGCAGAATTAGAAAAAGCACTCAACGTGTGTCCTAAGTGTGATCACCACATGCGTTTAAGTGGCCGTAAACGTCTTGAAAACTTTTTAGACGATGCTGATCGTCAAGAACTTGGTGCAGAGCACGAACCAAAAGACGTATTAAAGTTTAAAGATTCTAAAAAATACTCTGACCGTATTACCCAAGCACAAAAAGCAAGCGGCGAAAAAGACGCACTTGTGGCAATGAAAGGCCGTTTAAAAGGCATTCCTGTTGCTGCTGTTGCTTTTGAGTTCTCGTTTATGGGTGGTTCAATGGCGTCAGTAGTAGGTGCTCGTTTTGTTGAAGCTGTAGACCAATGTTTAGAGCACGACATGCCACTTATTTGTTTCTCTGCATCAGGCGGTGCACGTATGCAAGAAGCACTTATGTCATTAATGCAAATGGCTAAAACAAGTGCTGCGCTTGCGAAAATGAGCGAAAAAGGCTTACCGTTTATTTCAGTATTAACTGATCCGACAATGGGTGGTGTATCTGCATCACTGGCAATGCTTGGTGATGTAAACGTTGCTGAACCTAAAGCGCTTATCGGTTTTGCGGGTCCTCGCGTAATCGAGCAAACAGTACGTGAAACGCTTCCTGAAGGTTTCCAACGCAGTGAATTCTTGCTAGAGCACGGTGCAATCGACATGATTGTTGACCGTCGTGAAATGCGTGACACCCTTGCACGTATCTTAGCGAAATTTATGAACTTGCCTTCTACTGAACAAGAGCATAGAGTAGCGTAAATTTCAGCTTAACTGATTAAACGCTATGACAGAAATCCTTCCTAGCCAATCATCAAGCCTTGATGATTGGCTTTGTTATTTAGAAAATGTCCATCCTGCCAATATCGAAATGGGTTTAGAGCGCGTAGAACGCGTGGCAAACCAAGTAGGTTTACTTGATACATCAAGCAAAATAATCCTTATTGCAGGCACTAACGGTAAAGGGACCACTGCCCGTTGCCTAGAAAGCTTATTACTTGCACAGGGTTTTAGTGTGGGTACTTATGCTTCGCCGCATCTTATTCGTTACAACGAGCGCGTACGTATTAATGGCCAAGAGCTTGATGATCAATTCCATGTTGATGCTTTTGATATGCTAGAAAAAGGCCGTGCTGACACGCAACTAACTTATTTTGAGTACGGTACCTTAGGTGCACTGGCTATTTTTAAACGTCACGCCGTTGATTATGTACTGTTAGAAGTCGGCCTTGGTGGTCGTTACGATGCCACTAATATCGTTAAACCACATGCTTGTGTGATCACCACCATAGATTTAGACCATAAAGAATACCTAGGTGATACCCGTGAACTTGTTGGTTACGATAAAGCTGGCATTTTCCGCACCAATACGCCTGCTATTGTTGGCGATTTAGCCATTCCACACACAGTAACTGATTATGGCAACGAAATTAACGCTGATATGGTGCTATCAGGTCGTGATTTCATATTCACAGAAGACAGTGAAGGCTTTAAATGGCAGTACCAAGATAAAGACTGGCGCTTAGCTAAGCCTGCGATCCCTTGCCAAAATGCAGCAACCGCGTTGACCTTACTAGCAAAACTTGACCTAATGCCAAGCGAGCAACAAGTGCGTGACTGCTTAGCTAACCTTATTGTCGAAGGTCGCTTTCAGCAGTTAAGTGAGCAACCGCTTATTTTTACCGATGTTGCGCATAATCCTGAATCTGCTCGATATTTGGCACGCAAATTAAGCGTGTATAAAGATCAAGGGTTTAAAATTCATGCATTAGTCGCTATGCTTGCAGATAAAGATAAGGTGGCTGCTATGTCGGCCATGGCGAATGTTGTTGATCAGTGGTCGTTAGCAAGCTTAGATTGTTTCCGTGGAGACAAGGTTGAGAATCTTGCTAAAGCATTAGCCGAAACCGCATCAACAGCGCCAAGCACGCACTATGCGAGTGTTGAAACTGCGCTAGATACGTTATTACCAAATGTCGATGAAAACACGTTAGTGATTGTGTTTGGTTCATTTATAACTGTGGCTGCAGCCATCAATTACTTTAAAAAATAGAGAGGAAATCGGTGAACGCAGGGTTTATTAATCGCTTAGTAGGAACCACGATTGTGGTTGTGGCGGCTATTGTCTTCATCCCAAACATTTTGGATGGTGAAAAGGTTCATTATAAAGAAGGCTTTAAAGCAATTCCTGAACGTCCTGAGTTCACTACCATTGACTTGCAAGAAGCGATTGATAATAAAGTATCTTCAGCGGAGCAACCTTCGCAAATTTCGGTTGAAGATATTCAAGCAAACGATACTGAACTTGTTACTAATGAAACCCAGCAAATTGATGATGCGCCGAAAATGGTTGAAGCCTCAACAGATGAGCCTGTCATTACCAAAGCTGAGCCAAAAGTTGTAGTGCAAGAACCAGCAAAGCCAATCGCTAAAACCCCAGAGCCAACTCGTAAGCCAGAAGAGAACCTCACACAAATGGCTTATGTCATTCAGCTGGGGAGTTTTTCCCACGCACCTAATGTGAAATCACTACAGGAAAAATTAAAAGCGAATGGTTTCAAAACCTTCACTCGGCCAGTCAAAACCCCGAACGGTACACTTACAAAAGTCTTTGTAGGCCCTTCACTTAGCAAGAAAGAGTTAGAGAGTAAGCTTACTGAGTTAAAGCAGTTAACCAAGTTAAATGGCAAAGTTACTCAGTTTGAAATTACAAAATGATCTGGCAAAGGATACCCAAACTACCTGTGGATCCAAGTTTCAGCACTATTACAGGGATTAAAACTCAGGGCTTGGCATTCAAGTAGTAGGTACCTTTCAAATTGCTACAACGCAGTAGTGGAAGCCCTGTGAAGCGCCCGAAGGGCATGGCTAAAACGCATTTATTCTGCGTTATTGATTTTGACAAGGGGACACCATTCCCTACAATCAGTGCCTTGCCTAAATGCGTTTTATCTCATGCTGAATTCTTGCATCCACAGGTGGTTCAAATACCCAAACCACCTGTGGATCCATGATTCAGCGCTATCACAGGGTTTTCAATACAAGGCGTGGCGATGCAGGAATGTAGGTACCTTTCAAATTGCTACAACGCAGTAGTGGAAGCCCTGTGAAGCGCCCGAAGGGCATGGCTAAAACGCATTTATTCTGCGTTATTGATTTTGACAAGGGGACACCATTCCCTACAATCAATGCCTTGCCTAAATGCGTTTTATCTCATGCTGAATTCTTGCATCCACAGGTGGTTTGGGTATAGAATGCGCCCCAAATTAACGACTAGTTGGTTCTTATGATCTGGGTTGATTACGCCGTACTTGGTATTATTGCACTATCCACTATCATCGGCTTAATACGTGGCTTTGTAAAAGAAGCAATGTCATTAGCTGTATGGGCTGGCGCATTTATCATCTCTAGCTTGTTTTACCAATATTTAGCATCCTTCCTAACAAGTATTTCAGAACCCCTTTTAAGAAATGCAGCCGCAATAGCCATATTATTCTTTGCGACACTCCTGTTGGGTGGGTTACTAAACTATATTTTAGGTGAACTTGTACAACGTACTGGTTTATCTGGCACAGACCGTGTGTTCGGCATAGTGTTTGGTGCTCTTCGTGGCGTGTTGGTAGTAAGCGCGTTACTCTTCTTTCTTGATGCTTTTACCGGTGCACCTAATACGCATTGGTGGGGCAACTCTATTTTGATTCCAGAATTTGGCTTTGTTGTTGAGTGGTTCTTCTCGTACCTCGAAAACAACTCGAGCTTTTTAAATTCTGTAAACCGTTAATCGGCGAGGATAAATTTAATGTGTGGTATCGTTGGCATAGTCGGAACTTCTCCTGTTAATCAGGCGTTATATGACGGCTTAACTGTTTTGCAACACCGCGGTCAAGATGCAGCTGGCATCATTACCATTGAAAACAACACGTTTAGCTTACGTAAAGCCAATGGCCTAGTAAAAGACGTATTTCATACCCGTCATATGAAACGTCTGCAAGGTACAATTGGTATTGGCCATGTTCGCTACCCGACAGCTGGTTCTTCTAGCTCGTCAGAAGCGCAACCTTTCTATGTTAACTCGCCATTTGGTATCGCACTTGCGCACAATGGTAACTTAACAAACGCAGAAGCATTAAAGCAGCAACTATTTTCAGAAGCTCGCCGTCATGTTAATACAACGTCTGACTCTGAAATTTTACTTAACATCATGGCGCATGAGTTAAGTAAATCAAACAAGCTGAAACTTGATGCGGAAGATATCTTCACTGCGGTAACTGAAGTTAATAATAAAGTAACAGGTGGCTATGCAACGATTGCGATGATCATTGGTCATGGTATTGTTGCATTTCGTGACCCTAACGGCATTCGCCCACTGGTTTTTGGTAAGCGCGAAACAGCAAACGGTACTGAGTACATGTTTGCATCAGAAAGCGTTGCTTTAAAAACCGACGGCTTTGAGTTTGTTCGTGATGTTGCACCAGGTGAAGCAATTTACGTAACTGAAGATGGTCAGCTGTTCTCACAATCGTGTGCTGAAAAAGCAACTTACGCACCGTGTATCTTTGAGTTCGTTTACTTTGCGCGCCCAGATTCAACGATTGACCGTATGTCTGTTTATGCAACACGTGTAAACATGGGAACTAAGTTAGGTGAAAAAATTGCACGTGAATGGGCTGATAAAGACATCGACGTTGTCATTCCTATCCCTGAAACATCATGTGATGTAGCGCTTGAGATTGCCTCTGCTCTTAACCTGCCATACCGCCAAGGTTTCGTTAAAAATCGCTACATTGGCCGTACGTTCATCATGCCAGGCCAAGAAATGCGTAAGAAGTCAGTACGTCAAAAACTGAATGCCATTGACCGCGAGTTCAAGGGTAAAAACGTATTGCTTGTTGATGATTCAATTGTGCGTGGTACAACGTCAGCACAAATCGTTGAGATGGCTCGTGAGTCAGGTGCGAAGAACGTTTACTTCGCTTCAGCTGCGCCAGAGATTCGTTTCCCGAACGTTTATGGTATCGACATGCCATCGGCAGCTGAGCTAATTGCTCATGGCCGTGAAGTTGAAGATATCAACGCAAGCATTGGTGCAGATGGTCTTATCTATCAATCGCTAGATGACTTAATCTCGGCAGTAAGCCAAGAAAATCCAGAAATCACCCGTTTTGAAACATCAGTATTTGATGGTCAATACATCACTGGTGATATCGACCAAGACTACCTGAACCACATTGACCGTTTACGTAATGATTCAGCGAAATCAACGCGTGAAAATGCGATGTCTGCGAGTTTAGAGTTACACAATCAAGAAGAAAACAGCGCTGATTAATCAGTCCTGATTTGATTGATATAAAAAAGGAGCTAAACAGCTCCTTTTTTGTTTTATATTTGAGAGTGTTGCATTTTTTTCAGCTTAAGTGCTAATAGTACCATCATTATGCCAAACACGATGGCGTAGCTGGCAACGAGCCAAAGCAGGGTAATTATGCCCGCGCCAGGGTTAAATATCAGATATCCACCAAAGATAATCGAAATAATACCGCTGCCAATTAACAGCCACTCATTAGTGATTTCTTTACGTAGTTTACTGGCAATAACAATCTCAATCACACCAATAGCAATAGCCCATGCGGCAATAAAGTACAGCATTAAGATAGCCGTTACGTTGGGAGCAAACAGGGTCACAAGTGCAGCTGCAATTGAAATTAGACCACCAACTAATAGCATCCACCAAAGTGGGTTTTCATTTTTTGAAGCAATAGCTAACCAAGTTCTAATGGCACCATCGACAAAAAAGTAAGCGGCGAAAATAAACATCAAAATCGCTAATGAGGCTTCTGGGGCAAACCAACCACAAATACCAAAAATGATAGCGATGACACCGTGGATCATTAATGATGACCAATGGGGGATTAGTGAACTTGAAATCTGCATTATCGTTTTCCTTTGCTTTAGTCTCTATATAACTAACATCTCAGCGCTTACTTGCAAAGATTTTTAATTATTTTTTGTACAGTTACACAAACCGTGCTCTAATTTAATTAGCTGATTATTTCAGCGATTTAATGTTTATAAGACAAGGAACAAAGTGTGAGCCGTTGTAATACAAAGTTTTCATTACAATTTAGTAAGTTATTAGTGTGTTTTTTACTGTTGTTCAATGCGCCATTATGGGCAACAACCACACCTGAAGTTACCGTTAAGTCCTTAATAGATAAAGACAACAAGGAAGAGCAAAGTGAACAAAAAGCAGCTAAGCAAGAGCCTGAAGTCAGTTCTCCTGCAGCCAGCGAAGAAAAAGAAACGGCTTTAGAGGATGATTTACCTTTCGACACATATGGTCGAATGACACCAAGAAGTTCAATGCAGGGTTACTTGAAAGCGGCCAGAGCTCGTGACTTTGAACGGGCTGCTCAGTATCTTGATTTTCGAAATTTACCTAAGGATGTGTCTATTATAGGGCAGCTTCAACTAGCTGAGAACTTATCTGTAGTACTTGATCGTACACTCTGGATCGACATTGATAACTTAAGTAATAAACCCGAAGGAAAACAAAAAGAAAGTGTGCCAAGTTATCGTGATTTAGTGGGGGAAATCTCAACCTCACAAGGTACTGTGCAAATCTTATTACAGTTGATTCCAGACCCAGAAAGTGGCAATCGCATCTGGAAAATATCGAATGCGACGGTAAGCCAAATTCCCTTATTGACGAAAGAGTATGGCTATAGCCATGTCGGCGAGTGGTTATATAAAAACTTGCCAGATGTTGAGTTTTTAGGTGTGCTACTTTGGCAATGGGTATATTTTGTTTTTAGTTTTTTGCTTTTCCTTGCAATAGCAATCATCTTGACGCGTATTATTACTTTTATACTTGCCCATTTAAAAGTGCCAGTCGAAAAAGATGTGATAGCGTTCATCAATGGGCCAGTTTGCTTATTGCTGGCTGTATTAATGTCGCGTTCTTTGAGTGATCAGTCGAATGTAACGATTGCTGTACTCGCTTTATTTCATGGTGCAACAGTACTTTTGATTGCATGGGGTTGGATATGCCTTCGTACAGTTGACATCGTGAAGCATAGACTTGGTCAGCGCTTCATTAAGCAAGATAGGCCCCAAGTGGTTTTTTTACTTCGCCCAATTAGTAACGTTGTAAAAACCTCAATTGTAATTATCTTGCTATTTATGTGGTTTGAAAACTTAGGATTCAATGCCACAACGCTATTAGCTGGTTTAGGGATCGGTGGTTTAGCCATCGCGCTGGCTGCGCAAAAAACGGTGGAAAATATTATAGCGGCCATCACACTTTATATTTCAGCACCAGTTAAAATTGGCAGTTTATGTAAATTTGGTAGCCAGCTAGGCACAATTGAAGAAATAGGACTGAGAGCAACTCGAATTCGCACTCTTGACCGCTCTGTAATATATGTGGCGAATGCAAAGTTCGTTGATATGCAGCTTGAGAATGTTTCTGAAAGAGAGCGTATTTCTTATAGGCCGAAATTGATGCTCAGTGCGAATACCAAGCAACAAAATCTAATCTCGTTTATGCAAGCGGTAAGAGAGCTTTTAGAACAACATAAACATATCGCCTTTGAGCCTTGCAGGGTTCGTTTTAAAGCTTTCTCGCCTTGGGCTTTACAAGTGGATGTACTAAGCTACGTAGAGACTGTCGACTTTGCATTTTATATGGAAGTAATAGAAGAATTAAACTTAGCAATTTTAGGCTTATTAAATGAGCATGAGTGCGAATTAGCTAATCCAGAATTCGCACGTGTAACTGATTAGTCGCTAAAAAAGGGGTAAATGAAAGTGGCTCTCATTTGTGCATGATGTCTACACATTGTCGTAATTAGATGGACAGGACATATGTCCGCTTTAGTTAAAAATAATTGCATAAAATCTTCTAAATGCGGCGATGTTGCCGCTAATTGTTGTAAAATAATTGTATATTTATAATTTTTAATGCAGTAAAAGTGTCATAAAGTGTTATAATCGTCAGCGTTCGTTCAGCCTCTTTACTTCGTTTTGCACTCTCGATTAAGAGGTCCGCGCAGCTTATTACAAGGCGCGAAAAATTGGCCGAGCCCGTCAAATGAATTGACGCAACATCATCACCGTTGAATAAGAGTGCATAAAAAAGGTTAAAACCCGACATGAAAGCAATGAAAAGATCTACGTTAGCAACACTTATCAATGCAACGTTGTTCTCTGCCGTAGCAGGTACTTCATTTTCAACTCTTGCTGCAGACGAAGCCTCAGCAGCAAAAAACAACCAATTAGAAGTTATTCAAATCACCGCTCGTAAACGTGTAGAAAACGCACAGGAAGTACCTGTAGCTGTATCCGCTTTACAAGGTGACAGCTTAGATGCTTACAGCTCAGCTGGTATGGATATTCGTTTCATGAACGCGAAGATCCCAAGCTTATCAATTGAATCTTCGTTTGGTCGTTCATTCCCACGCTTTTATGTTCGTGGTCTAGGTAATACTGACTTTGACCTAAATGCTTCACAACCTGTTTCTTTAGTGGTAGATGAAGTAGTTCAAGAGAACGCTATCTTAAAAGGTTTCCCTGTATTTGACGTAGCACGCGTAGAAGTTCTACGTGGCCCACAAGGTACTTTATTCGGCCGTAACACGCCGGCTGGTCTTGTTAAATTTGATACAGTTAAACCATCACAAGAATTTGAAGGCTATGGCTCAGTATCTTACGGTAGCCGTGGCGCAGTTGATTTTGAAGGTGCTGTTGGCGGTGGCTTAACAGATCGTTTATCAACACGTGTTTCTGTTCTTTGGCAAGAAAAAGATGATTATATTGATAATCGTGCACCAGGTTTTGAACAAGATGACGTATTAGGTGGTTACACTGAGAAAGCGGCACGTGTTCAATTCTTATATGAAGGCGACGACTTCACTGGTCTTTTCAATTACCATGTACGTGATATGGATGGTACGCCAATCGCATTCCGTGGTAATGCTATCAAAGCTGGTACTAACGATTTAGTAGATAATTTTGAGCACGACGTGGTTTACCACGATGCTGCTTCTCGTGCGACTCAGCAAGTTGAATCTCAAGGTGCAAGCTTAAAGCTTGAGTGGGATATCAACGATTTAACACTTACGTCAATCTCTGCATGGGAAAGTGCTGAAATCTATTCTCGCGCTGATATCGACGGCGGTTACGGTGCTAGCTACTTACCAGATATGGGTCCTGGTTTTATTCCATTCTATTCTGAAAGTGCTGACGGTATTCCAGATCAAGACCAGTACACGCAAGAACTTCGTTTATCTAGCAACTATGCTGGCGACGTAAATTTCCAAGTAGGTGTATTCTACTTTGATGAAGCGCTAACGATCGAAAACTTCAGCTACGACACTTATGGTTCAACGCCAGGTGAGTTAAACGGCTATGTTATCCAGCAACAAGATACCAAAGCATGGGCGGTATTCGGCTCATTAGATTACACAATCACTGATGATCTAAAAATCACTGCGGGTCTTCGTTACTCAGATGACGAGAAAGAATTCTCTGCGAACCGTACTTTAAGCCCTGCTGGTGGCGGTGCGCTTTTCCTTACAGAAAACCCAAGTGACGATCACGTTAGCTGGGATCTATCTGCTAACTATAAGATCAACGACGACGTAAACTGGTACGCACGTGTTGCGAACAGCTTCCGTGCACCAAGTATTCAGGGTCGTATCTTATTCGGTGATGAAGTAACTGTTGCTGAGTCTGAAACTGTGACGTCTTTCGAGACAGGTATCAAATCAGACGTTCTTGACGGCCAAGGTCGTGTAAATGCCACAGTGTTCTATTACACAATGGATGACCAACAATTAACAGCTGTAGGTGGTGGTGCAAACTTCAACCGTTTAGTTAATGCTGATAAGACAACTGGTTACGGTTTTGAGTTAGACACTGAGTGGGTATTAACTGACAACCTAAACGCAACATTTAACTTAAGCTACAACAATACTGAGCTTGACGATAAAGACTTAGCCGTTGACGTATGTGCTCAGTGTACTGTTACAAATTCTTTAAACAGCGCAGGTCAAGCTATTCTTGATGGTAATAGTTTACCGCACGCACCTGAGTGGATCTCTAACCTAACATTACGTTATAGCCGCGAAGTAGCTGACGGTGAATTCTTCACATACGCTGACGTGTCTTACCGTAGCGAAATCAATTACTTCTTATACGAGTCAGTTGAATTTGAAGGTAAGCCATTAACTGAAGTTGGTTTACGTGCCGGTTACGCTTGGGCTGAAGGCGACAACGAATATGAAGTATCAGCATTCGTTCGTAACATGTTCGACGAGCAACAATCAATCGGCGCTATCGATTTCAATAACAACACAGCAATGGTGAACGAAGAGCGTTACATCGGTGCTGAGTTCAAAGTAAGCTTCTTCTAAGCTGAAAGAATAAGTCCTATCAAAACCCGCTGTATAGCGGGTTTTTTCGTTTATAATCGTGTTTGTAACTGCTAAAGTGGCAGCATTAAATTTTGAGAAAGAGAAGAAGTATGGCTGGATTTTGGAACTACCGTGTAATTTTTTGTGAAGCAACAAAAGATGAAGCGGCACAATATCAAATACATGAAGTTGAATATAACTTAAATGGCAAAGTGACTAACTGGTCAGAAACCGGTGCAGCGCCATTTGGTAATACAGTCGAAGAACTTGAAGCAGACGCTGATCGTTTAAAAACAGCGTTTTCTAAGCCAGTATTAAAAGTGGTAAGAAAACAACGCGGTTACGAGCTGGTTGATGTAGAAACAGGCGAAGAAGCGTTTGCTGAGCCACCTGCGGGTTTAACTGAGTAACAAATTATATTTATCGAAGGTGCCAAATGGCACCTTTTATTTTTTAGACTGTAAAAGGAATGAGGATGACTTTAAAAGCAGTATTGTTTGATATGGATGGCACACTTGTCGACTCTGAAAGTGTGCATTTTAATATTTGGAATGATTTACTAGCCCCTTTTGGCGTGCAGTATGATGAGGCCACGTTTTGTCAGCGCTTTTCTGGTAGACCAACTCTTGAAGCTGCAAAGGAAGTTGTTGAAAATTATGGGCTTAGTATCACTCCACAGCAGCTAACCGATGATAAATATGCTGCATTTGGGCGCTTTGTTAGTACTAATTTACCCGCCTATATGCCTCATGCAAAAGCAGTGCTTGAGCAAGTAAAAGCCAGTGGTTTAAAAATGGCATTAGTAACAGGCAGTGCAAAAGATGAAGCCTATCCTATTTTAAAAGGCTATGGCATTTTTGATTGGTTTGATTGTGTGGTTACCAAAGATGATGTTAATAATCCTAAACCATCTGGCGACCCATACCAATTGGCACTTGATACGTTAAATATAACCGCTAATGAAGCCGTTGCAGTCGAAGATACCTTTACCGGTGTCACCGCCGCAAGTAATGCCGCTGTTGCTGTGTATGCGGTGCCGAATCATTTCACTTTAGAACATGACTTTAGTAAAGCGGCGGGGGTGTTTGCTGATTTGGGCGAATTTTTCAAATGGCTACAAACTAACCTATAATTAAACGGCTATTACTTAGCAGCATTTATTAAGTCGTGAAAGCTACTTAAAACTTACAAATTTGCAAGGAAGCAATGATGGTTATGATCACTCGTGCGCTGATGTGCGCAATCACTTTATTATTAAGCCTCTCGGTCGAAGCTCAACAAGCCCCTTCAGTACTTTTAGCAAACGTCTATGAAGCTGACAAGGTCAATGTAAGCGAGTATTTAGTTAGTGAAAAATATGATGGCGTTCGGGCCATCTGGACTGGTAGTCAATTAGTAACCCGAAACGGTAACCCAATTTATGCCCCTGACTGGTTTACTGAGCCACTTCCTAGGGTTTGGCTTGATGGAGAACTTTGGACTAAGCGCCAAGATTTTGCCACTTTGAGCGGTATCGTTCGAAAAGCCATTCCTATTGATACTGAATGGCAAACAGTAAGCTATATGATATTTGATATGCCTGATGCGACAAAACCATTTAGTCAGCGCTTTGAGAACTACTCGCGGTTAGTAAATCAGCTACAAAGTGAACATATTAAAGCAGTGGAGCAAACGCACTTTAACGATAACAAGCAACTTAGTTTGTTTATGGATGAGCTAATAGCGCAAGGTGCTGAGGGCGTGATGCTGCATCTAGCGGCTGCTAAGCATAGTGCGGGACGCAGTGAAGCATTGTTAAAGTTAAAACCCTATTTTGACGCTGAAGCGGTTGTAATCGGTTATGTTGCAGGAAAAGGTAAGTATAAAAATATGCTTGGCGCACTCAAGGTGCGCAACAGTGATGGTACTGAATTTAAAATTGGCTCGGGGTTTTCTGATCAGCAAAGAAAGTCACCGCCAGCCATAGGTAGTACCATTACCTATAAATATCATGGTTTTACTAAAAATGGTTTGCCACGATTTGCAAGCTTTTTACATGAAACACCTTAGCGTCATTCAAAAATGGCTGCGACTATGGTAAATTTCGCGGCCTTTTTATTGATGTATAGGTGCTAGAATGTTTGCAGGCTTTGATTACGGTAGCTCAAATTGTGCAATCGGTGTAATGGATAACGAGCAACAAGTGTCATTAGTGCCGCTTGAACAAGGTAAGCAGTATTTACCCTCAACACTTTATACTCATCACAGTGCTTTAGTTGTCGATTTTGTGGCAAAGCACCTCACTGGTAGCCCATTTGAGCATGACTTTAAAACTGAGCGCAATGCGCTTTTAAATACCATTCCTCGCATTAAATCAGATTTAGATATTCAAGCTGGTGATGAGACCTTATTCATCGGTCGTGAAGCAATTAGCGAGTATGTGCAATTTCCTGAAGAAGGTTACTTTGTAAAATCACCTAAATCATTCTTTGGTGCTGTGGGCTTAAAGCAAGGTCAAATAAACTTCTTTGAAGACATTGCTACGGCGATGATCTTAAAAATTAAGCAGCGTGCAGAGCAGTCACTGCAAGAGTCATTAACAGAAACGGTAATCGGACGACCGGTAAACTTTCAATCAGTTGGTGGTGAAGAATCTAATCAGCAAGCACTGGGAATTTTAGAACGAGCAGCAAAGCGCGCAGGCTTTAAAGAGGTGTCGTTTTTATATGAGCCGCTAGCGGCAGGGATTGATTATGAAACTTCATTACAGCAAGACCAAAAAGTATTGGTTGTAGATATTGGCGGGGGTACTAGTGATTGTTCATTCGTACAAATGGGGCCGAGCTTCCGTGAAAAGCAGTGTCGTGATAATGATTTCTTAGCCCACAGTGGCAAGCGTGTGGGTGGAAATGATTTAGATATTGCCCTGAGCTTTCATGGTTTAATGCCATTATTAGGTTTAGGTACTGAGTTTAAATCGGGTCTTCCGCTGCCGAACCAACCGTTTTGGCAAGCGTGTAAAATCAATGATGTAAACCTGCAAAGCCAGTTTTATAGCGATGCCCATCATCGTGAGTTATTGACTCAAGTTCGTGAAGTTAAAGAGCCTGCGCTTTTTAAACGCTTAATTCAATTGCAGCAAAATAAGCAGGGTCATCAATTAGTGCAGCAAGGCGAAGCGGCAAAAATTGCACTCTCGTCAGCGAACGAATTTACCACAGACTTGCGTTTCTTAGATTCAGATTTAATGCAATGCTTAACGCTAAAAGACTTAGCTTTAGCTGTTGATGACTCAATAAGCCAGATAGTGAGCTTAGCTAAACAAGCGATTCAAGAGGCAGGCACAACACCGGATGTAATTTACTTAACGGGTGGTAGTGCGCAATCACCGCTGATCAAGGCTGCGTTAAAATCACATTTAGGTGATATTAATATGCTGAACGGGGATCACTTTGGTAGTGTTACTGCAGGTTTAACTAAGTGGGCGCACAAGCTTTATAGCTAATCGCCCCACTTAGGTATACAACTTTAATAATTAAAGAGTCACTTGGCGCGTTGCGAGGTATTTTTCGTAATCTGGCAACGTGCGGCAAAGCTCTGTCTCCATCATAGGGGAGCTTAATAGCATATCGGCACTAACTTCATTACAGGCAACAGGAATATTCCAAACCGCAGCTAAACGAAGTAATGCTTTTACATCAGGGTCGTGGGGCTGCGATGCAAGTGGATCCCAGAAAAAAACTAACACATGCACCTCATGTTCAGCAATTTTAGCACCTAATTGTTGATCGCCACCCATAGGACCACTTAATAGCTTTATCACTTCAAGCCCTGTTGTGCGCTCGATTAAATGACCCGTTGTGCCTGTACCGTATAGCGTGTGCTTACTTAAAATATCCAGGTGCTTTTCACACCATGCCTGAAGGGCTGCTTTTTTGCCATCATGGGCTACGAGGGCAATATTCTTTTTGGCGGGTAAAGCTTGTTGTTTTTGTTCCATAAGTGCTCTTATATCAATAGGTTAATTGCTAACGCAATAAAAACTAGTCCCGTGATCCGATCAATCCAAATTTGGGCTTGTGGATGTTCACGAAAATAACTGGCTATCTTATCGCCGAAATAAATATACGTGCAGTCGATTGGAAAAGCAAAAAGCGGGTAGAGTAATCCAAAGAAAGCGAGTTGAAATGTCGTTGAAGACAAGCTCGGATCGACGAACTGAGGAATAAAAGCAATAAAGAATAAGGCAACTTTCGGATTGAGTACCTCGGTCATCATGGCTTGAAACATCACATTTTGTTTTTTACTGGTGCTAACATGAGGCTTTTCGTTGCAGTCTGGCTCAGGCCCTGTGAAGGTATCCTTTAAGGTCATTATACCTAGGTAGCAAAGGTAGGCCGCGCCTAAATACTGAACTGTGGTATATGCTACCGTGGATGCTTTTAAAATTGCCGTTAAACCTACTACTGCCAAAATAGTATGCACCACACCACCTAAGGCAAAACCAAAGGCACTTTGCATTCCGGCTTTACGGCCATTTGCAAAGGTTTGCGCCATTAAAAATGCATTAGAAGGGCCGGGAGCTACGGCAATTAAAAAACTGGCGCCTAAAAACGACAGTAACGATTCTGGATTGATCATTGGCACAAAGTTAAAAAGCTAGGTATTTGATCTTAACAAGCTTTTAGAAAAAGAAAAAGCGGGCAATCAATGCCCGCTGATGTGGGTTGGGGAAAGTATTAGAACGTCACTGAGCTATTGTTTGAACAAACAGTTGTGCTTTGTGCTTCACATACTTGGTAAGTGTAAGTACCACCGCCTTTCGATGTGATAGTGTCAGTATAGCTGTTAGTGTTTGCCACTGAGCCTACCATGCTACCATTACGGTATACATCAACTGTGCTTGTTGCTGCGCCATTCCAGCTTAAATCAACATACGCAGTGCCTTTTGATTTATAACCTGACGTAGAAAGGCTAATATCATCGCTACCAGGAGTTGTGCCGCCGCCATTATTGCCACCTGCACAGCCATTTGCCATTAGGTATGCATCTGCATCAGCGGCTTTAACAATACCGTGACCGAAGTAAACATCGTGACCAGAAGCGCCTTGGTCTTGTGCTGTCGCTTTTAAGGCATCACGAATTTCTGTCCCAGTACACTCAGGATGGTTTGACCAAACTAGTGCTGCAATACCAGATACAGCAGGCGTCGCCATTGATGTACCGCTCATGAAACCATAATCACTGGTACCAATTGCGATATCAATTGTTGTACTTGAAAGAAGTGCTGAACGGTCTTCAAGTGCTGCACCTACAGCAGGAATTGTTGTATCGTTAGTATCGCCTAATGTAGCGTATAACATGCCTGCTTCGTTATTAATGATAACAGCGCCGATACCACCTGAGTTTTCACAGTTATTCACTTTGTCATAGAACGAGATATTACCGCGGTCAATCATACAGATTTTGCCAGCTGCGCCAGAATCTACACTTTCAGCAGTACCCATGTAATAAGCCGTGCCTGATGCATTTCCTGAGTTCTCCATTGATGAAGTTGCAAAGCCCGCACCATCTGCTGCTAAGCTAGCCGAAGTGGCCATACCTGCAGGGTAAGTAGAAAGAGTATCAACACCACCTGCTGTTACTTCAACACAGATAGTTTCATCTGTAGTAGCGCGTTTACCACGACCTGACGTACAGCTAGGGAACTGCGAGAAATCTGCAATTTGGTTGTTCGCATCATTTGCACCTACCATCATTACTGATGGATAGCCTGCAGGGTATGAACGTACGTTATTACCATCATTACCTGCCGCAGCAACGACTAAGCCGCCTGCACTTGTGAAGTTAGCAAACGCGTTAGACTCGGTGCTATTTGAACCACCGCCACCTAGGCTCATGCTAATAATATTTGCACCTGCTTGAGAGCATAAGTCCGCTGCGTGTGCTAAATCTGAAGAGTAACCCCAGCCTTCAGCATTAAATACTTTGATGATGTGCATTGCAACACCAGGTGCCATACCAACCACACCAACATTATTATCTGCTGCGCCAATTGTTCCGGCGACGTGAGTACCATGAGGACCACCATTATCGAACCAGTTACCAGTACCACTGTCGTTGTCACCAGTAATATTACCCCAAATGAAATCAGGATTCGAAGCATCTAGACCTGAGTCAATTACACACACTTTCATGCCAGCATTTGCATCAAAAGTAACTTGGTCTGCTTGTGATTGGTAAACTGCGTAAGGGGTCAGCTGCTGCTGCATAGCATTACCCGCGTCATCGTTATAAAGCGCCATTGGAACACGTTTTTGGTCTTCTTCAATCAGTTTGATGTGAGGGTTGTTTAATAAGCCTTTCACGCTCGCTAGGTCATGACCTGAGAATTGCGCTGCAATGAAGCCATTACCATCAACTTTAATATCACCACCGAGCTTTTTAGCGAGTGCTTTAACTACGCCTTTTTTATTGTTGTCTACTTGGATGATGTAACGGTCATTTGCTGCGTTTGCAGTTCCTGCTGCACATAGTCCACTGATGATCAGTGCTAATGCTAATTTATTCTTTTTCATAATTCGTATCCCAAACATGTCATTTAGTTAACCAGTTGTTAACGTGGGTAAACAATAGTTTAATATATGGTTGGGTACAAGAAAAATAATCCGCAAAAACGGAACAAATCATTCTAGAAAGGTGATTTTTATAACTGTGAGATATAAAAGGATGGCTAAATGGGCAAATGAAGTATAACGATTCTCATTTACCCATATTAGCTAAAAGTATGGTAAAACTTTTTTATGACAAGCGCTTATGTTTAAGTAATAAGTAAGTAAAAGGAGTGAGCATCAAAAAATGTACGCCAATTAATACAGGTGTCGTTAAATTTAAAAATTGCGTTATAAACACTAATAAACTTGCGCCACTCATTTGCATCAAGCCGATAAGTGCAGAAGCTGTGCCTGCTTGTTTAGGAAACATACTCAATGCACGACCTGCCGATGAGCCAAGTGTTAAGGCATAACCAAAAGCTGCCAAGAACATAGGAAACATTAAAGCTAAAACTGAATTTTGCTGACTAAAAGCCAGCATTATGCAGCCAGACAATACTAACAACATAAGTCCTGCTTTTAAGGCTCGTTTGGGCTGGCGCTTTATATATATGGGCATGACGAAGCTTGCAAAAATACTCAGGGCGGCATTACAGGTAAACCAAAAAGTAAAGTCGGTGACACTGCCACCAAGCTCTGTGATTATCCAACCCGGAGCAAGGGTTACAAAGACTAAAATAGCGGACATAGTCACTAAACAAATTAAGCTATGAAATAGAAAGAGTGGTGTGGAGATAATAGGTATAAAGCGCCTTAAGTCGAGAATATGACCACTGTAAACACTGTCTTTAGGGCGGGTTTCTTTATAGAGAAACAAAACTATAAATAGGCCAACAAGTGCAAAACTGACCATGAATAAAAAGTTCATGCGCCAACCAAATTGTACGGTTAACCAAGCACCAAGAATAGGCGCAAGGGCAGGAATAAAGCAGACAATGCCATTTAAGTAAGTAATGATTTGTCCGCTACGCTCACTACCAAATTTGTCTCTAACTATTGCAAAAGCGACGACAAAAGTTGCGCATGCTCCTAAGCCTTGTAATGCTCTTGCTATCATTAAGGTGGTAAAGTCTGGCGCCAAATATGCCCAAAATGCAGCTAGCCCATAAATCGTAACACCGCTAATCGCAACAGGTTTACGGCCAAATTTATCTGCAAGTGGTCCCGCAATAAGCTGCCCAAGACCGACTGTAAGCAAAAAAATAGCCACGGTTTGCTGAAGTTGCTTTTCTGACGCATTCAATTGTTCAGCGATAGTAGGAAATGCTGGAAGATAAATATCAATACCTAATGGGCAAAAAACAACCAGAAGGCCGAGGATAAATAATAAACTGAGGTTTTTGTGCTGGCGTGACTGCATTCGCTCTCCTTTAAAACGGTATTTTATGTGCCCCTAAAGGAAAAGAAAAGCATTCACTTAGCTAAATATGTAATCATCAAAACTGCTAACAAAAAGTTTCCATTTCGCTATCTGGTCTGATGTGTTAATTTCCATCTCACATCAAAAAAATAATGGATAATCGTCTTGAGCTCACAATCATCATTATTAAAAATCTGGACTCAATGTCAGTCACTGCCAAAAGGTAATTGGTTATTTAGTAAAGCGGTCTGTTTTAAAGCTCCTTATTTCGGCTCAATAAAGCCATTGATCACAGGTTTAACAGCAGGGCATTGCAGTGCAACCGTTAAAAACCGCCGAGCAATCCATAATCACATTGGTACTATCCATGCTATTGCCCAGTGTAATATAGCTGAGTTGTGCGCAGGTTTAATGGTCGATGCGACGGTGCCGGCAAAAACACACCGCTGGATCCCAAAAGGCATGACAGTGAATTATATAGCAAAAATTGACACAGACATGCGTGCAGTTGCTGATATAGAAGTACCGAGTGAGTGGTTAGAAAAGCAAGATTTGTTAGTACCGGTGAAGGTTTTTAACAGCCGCGATGAATTGGTGTTTACAGCAGATATCACAATGTATGTAACTGCTAAAAAACGTTAAGACTTATCAGCGGCTTGTTTGTTTACAAACGACAGGTCGTTGTCATCATCGGGGAGTAATGATGAACTGGTTTGTTCTTCAGGCTTAATAGGCGCCACATTATCTTCTTCATGACGATGTTTTAAGCTGCCTTCAATAATTGCTCCCGCTTCGATACTAAGGGTGTCATGAAATACGTCACCATGGACTTCTGCGGTGCTTTCAATTACCACTTGATTGGCGATGAGTGTTCCGAAGATTTTACCTTTGACAGTTACACTATCAGCCTCAATCACGCCTTCAATCATACCAGTATGACCAATCACTAGGTGTTTAACATGTAAATCACCATCGATCCGACCATCAAGTTGGACTTCACCTTGGCAAGTAAGGCTACCAGTTAAACGGACGTCTTCAGAAATAATTGAAGGAGTATGGTTGGTTCTTTTTAAAGATGAGCCAGACGAGCTAGCTGCTGGTTGCTTTTTTCTACCGAACACGAGAAAGGGCCTTTGTTATTTTAACTGGATTGACATGTTTGCCATTCACTAAAACTTCGTAATGTAAGTGCGTACTGGTGCTACGGCCAGTACTTCCCATTAAGCCAATGACATCATCTTTTGTTACCGTTTGGCCTTTTTTTACTTTAATTTTATTTAGGTGGCCAAAGCGAGTGATGAAACCATTTTTGTGTTGTAGTTCGATAAAATTACCATAACCACCATTACGACCAGCACGAAGAACCGTGCCATTAGCGGGCGCAAAAATTTCGGTTTTATGCCAACCAGCTAAATCAACCCCTTTATGAAATGCACGACGACCATTCATTGGGTCTTTACGAAGGCCAAAACTACTTGAAATGTAGTAATCGGCAGCAGGGAGCGTTTGTGGCAATTCACTGAGTAAATTTTCTAAGTTATTTAACGCTAAAAGGTTATCGGCAATCGCTAAAAATTCAGCCGGTATTTTTGATTCATCAAATAAATCGAGTGGACCACCTTGAGCTGTATCTGAACTTTCTAGCGTCGAGGCATTGGCAAGGCTGCTATCAAGGCCTGCACCCTCTAATATGGCAACGATTTCTTGATGGCGAAGTTTGATTTGCTCATCCAATACCACAAAGCTGTTGTTATAAGCGGCATCAAGGCGCACTAAGCGTTCAGGAATACTTTCTAAGCGTTTAACTTGTTTTGGCTGCTGTTCACCTTCTAAAGGAGCATGAAACTCCTCAGAGTGTTCCTTAACAGGTAAAAGCAATGGCTCTGCATTAGTTGGTAGTGCAGGTTTGTTCATTGATTCTGGTAGCGACTCAATCATGCTTTGCAATAACGCTTGTTTTTGCTCAAGAATAGCCAACTGCTCTAATTGTTTTTCATAGGCAGCTTGTTGCTGGTAGCGTTGTTTTTGCCACTGTTGTTGTTTGCTGAGTTGGTTTTGTTCGATGCTGATGATTTGGTCGGCTTGTGACATGATCTGGAGCGTTGAAATACTTAACCAAGCAATAGCAGTTAAAATGACCAGAAGTGTTGTTAATTGTAACCAAGGCGCTAACACTAAGTGCTTTACTTCGCCATTTTGACGGATCAACAGCTGTCTAGCTGGAAAAATCGTGCGATAAAAAGACTTAAGTTTAACTAACATGGCGTACAAAATTTAACTAATAACCGAGTTAAGATAGCAATCTGATTTAAAAAAGCCAGAAAAAAATTGTAACTCAAGAGAGAAATGGCAAATAAAAAAGGGCAAATAATGCCCTTAATACTTGTTTTGTAAATGAAAATAGCGAGTTATTTACATTTGGCAGGTAGCACTGTACCCTCAACTGAACCAAAACCAATGCGTGCAAAACCGTCTTTTTCACACCAACCACGCATGATTACGTTGTCGCCATCTTCTAAGAAAGTACGTTGCTCGCCATTAGCAAGGGTGATTTTTTCTTTACCGCCGCGTGATAGCTCTAACAATGAACCTGCTTCTTCGTGCTCTGGGCCTGATTGAGTGCCAGAACCTAACATGTCGCCAGGTTGGAAGTTACAGCCATTTACAGTGTGGTGAGTCACCATTTGCGCCACAGTCCAGTAAGAGTGTTTGAAGCTAGATTTAGATACTTGTGTTGGCGCTTCGCCAGCTGCACGCATCTTTTCAGTTTCGATTTGTACATCCATTTTGATATCGAATGCACCAAACTCACGGTTATGAGAAGACTCTAAATAGTCCATTGGTTGCGGGTCATTTTCATCACGTGTCCAGTTTGTTCTAAATGGCGCCAGTGCTTCTGTAGTAACAATCCAAGGAGATACAGTCGATGCGAAGTTTTTCGCAAGGAACGGACCAAGTGGTTGGTATTCCCATGCTTGTAAGTCACGTGCAGACCAGTCATTGAATACACAGAAACCAAATACGTGGTTTTCAGCATTCTCAATGGCAATTGCATCGCCTAATTCATTACCTTTACCAAGGTAAATACCTAATTCAAGTTCATAGTCTAGGCGTTTACAAGGGCCGAATGACGGTACTTCAGCATCTGGTGCTTTAGTTTGACCGTTAGGACGGTGGAACGTTTGACCTGATACATCAATTGACGATGAACGGCCATGATAACCAATTGGTACCCATTTGTAGTTAGGTAAAAGTGGGTTATCAGGGCGGAATAGGCTGCCTACTGCTGTTGCGTGGTAAATAGAGGTATAGAAGTCAGTGTAATCACCAATGCGACAAGGCAGCGCAAATTCGATATCTGCTTGAGCAATAAGTGCTTCGCTTAATTGCGCTTGCTCACTGGCACCTTCACGGAGTGCTTTTGATAACGCAAGACGAAGTGCTGACCAATATTGCTGACCAAGGCCCATAAATTCATTTAATGTAGCTTGGCTCGCTGCTTTAACGGCAACTTGTGCATCACCTGAGAATAAACCAAGGTCGTTTACTTTCGCTAAATCGATAACTTGATCACCAATTGCTACAGCGCCACGGAACGCTTCGTCTGAATTTTTACGACGTACTTCTGCAAAAGGAAGGTTTTGAATTGGGAAGTCACAGTTCGCTTCGTTAGCAGATGCAACCCAGCTTTTTAGATTAATATCGTGGGTTTCGTTAATTAGGCTCATACTCTTTCCTTATTTGTTCGCGCTGATGTGTTAGTTATCTATATGGAGGCAATCAACGCAATTTAAACAGTTAGTTTAAAACAGAATTTAAAACGACAAAAAGCAGCGTGTGAATATAGCCAAACCACACGCTGCTTTTTATTCATAATGATGATTTAGATTACACCACGACGCTCTTGATCTCGTTCGATTGATTCGAAAAGCGCTTGGAAGTTACCTTCACCGAAACCGCCGTCATCTACACGTTGGATCATCTCGATAAAGATTGGACCAAATAGGTTCTTCGAGAAGATTTGTAGTAGGTAACAATTTTCGCTTTGGCTATCTACTAGAATTTGATGCTTACGGATCTTCTCTTTGTCTTCTTTAACCCAAGGCACACGGTCAAAAATTGTATCGTAGTACTCAGGGATGATATCAAGCGTAGCAATCGTTGATTGGTCAAGCTTATCAAGTGAGCTTACTAGGTCATTAGTAAGGAATGCTAAATGTTGTACACCCGGACCATTGTACTCATTTAAGTACTCATCGATTTGGTTGTTGTTGTTATCTTTGCCTTCGTTGATTGGAATCGAGAAAGTACCGCATGGAGATTTAAGTGCGTAAGATAATAACGCTGTTTTTTGGCCTTTAATGTCGAAGTAACGTACTTCAGTAAAACCAAATACGTCTTTGTAGAAGTTAGCCCATGTTTCCATAGTGCCTTTATAAACGTTATTGGTTAAATGGTCGATACGGATGAAGCCTTTGTCTTCAACAATGTTTTGCTCACTTAAATCTTCGAAGTCTGACTCATAGATAGAACCTTTGTCACCAAATTGCTCGATGAAATAGATTAAGCTGTCGCCGATACCGTAGATAGCTGGGTAAGGTAAATCTTTGTGTGTTGAGTCTGTCGCAGGTTTTGCACCGCGCTCAACAGCAACATCGAATGCTTTTTGCGCATTTTCTACACGCCAACCCATAGAACAGATTGCTGGACCGTGGCTTTTAGCAAATTCAGCAGAGAAACCATCACGCTCATTATTTAGTAAGAAATGAATGTCATGTTGGTTGTAGTAAACAATGTCTTTACCTTTGAATTTTTTTAACTTTGAAAAGCCAAAATCAGTAAACACTTTGTCCATGTAATCTGCATCAGGTGTTGCGTATTCAGTGAATTCAATGCCCATTAGGCCTAATGGATTATTTACTTCGCTCATTGTCATTACTCCCGCAATTATAAGCACTGCGCTAAAAAAGAATTATTGTTCTGTAATGAGCGGATGATTAACCAGAAATTCGATAAGGGGAAGATCCCAGCACTATTTAGCTAAAGCCTTCTTTGTAAATTAAATGGGACAATGATTTTAATTTCAGCAATTGCCCTAACAAAGGCAGTGAGTAAGCCACTAGGTTGACTAAAAGAGGTTAACCATCTTTATGGTTATCTATATGTATTTAAT